>VHBD01000021.1 GCA_016872125.1 Sphingomonadales bacterium | reverse complement strand
GTCGGCCAAGAACTCCATGATCTTGGTGGAGGAATATGCAGGAGACGCCTCCCTCATCGCAGGCGATAAGGCAGCCGGTAGGCCTCGATTTGTGGAGGTTTATCGAACCTACGTAGAGCGTTGCCACCGATCGGGGGCGATGGATTTTGATGATTTACTTTTGAATATCTTCAAACTTCTGGAGCAATACCCTGAGGTTTTGAATTACTACCAAGTACAATTCAAACATGTTTTGGTGGATGAGTTCCAGGATACTAACAGGGTTCAATACCGTATCGTTCGTTTATTATCCGCCATGCATCGTAACATTTGCTTGGTAGGCGATGATGCTCAAAGTATTTATGCCTTCCGAGGTGCGGTGATTGACAATATTTTGAATGTCCATCGGGATTATCCTGAATTACAGACCTTTAGACTGGAACAGAATTACCGTTCCACAGGCAATATTGTGGGCGCTTCGGGATCCGTTATTGCCCAAAATAACAAACAAATTCCCAAGGAATTGTGGACGCAGAATACCGCAGGCGATAAAATTCGCTTATTGCGATGTGTTAGCGATAACGAGGAGGGTAGGTTAATTGCGGCCGAGTTGCATGCGGCCAAGCATCAATTCCATTTGAGCAACAAGGACTTCGCCATCCTGTACCGAACCAATGCCCAGTCCAGGGCCTTTGAAGAAGCATTGCGCAAGCAAAATATTCCCTACAAGGTGATTGGGGGACTGAGTTTTTACCAACGCAAAGAGATCAAAGATTTCTTGGCCTACCTGCGCCTCGTGGTGAATCATGCCGATGAGGAGGCGCTGCGAAGGGTCATCAACTACCCGGCCAGAGGCATAGGTCGGACCTCCATGGACAAATGGATTTTGGAAGCCGATCGCGAGGGGTTGACCTTGTGGCAAATGCTGGTCGCGATGGAGCAAGGCCATCCCTTAGGGAAGGCCTTGGGAGTCGCTGGTCGCAAAATGTCGGATTTTGCCAGGGCTGTTCAGGTCTGGGCGGTAGCTGCACAAGGTGAAAACGCGATTGCTCTGGCGAGGCAGGTTTGGAAGCAATCGGGCCTGCATGCCGAACTGCAAAGCGATACCACCATCGAAGGGGTTAATCGCCTTCAGAACGTAGAGGAATTGCTTAATGCCATCGAGGAATTTTGTGAATCGGACGAAGCGATTCTGAACGAGGTAACCGGAGAAGATGATCGCAGCATTGGCGCTTTTTTACAGCATATTGCCTTGTTGACCTCTGCCGATGAGAGCACGGATAATGCAGACCGAGATTATGTAAGCATGATGACGGTGCATCAGGCCAAAGGTTTGGAGTTTGACCATGTCTTTGTGGTCGGGATGGAAGAAGACTTGTTTCCATCGGCCATGGCACGTGATAGCCGTTCGGATTTGGAAGAGGAAAGGAGATTGTTTTATGTGGCTATCACCAGGGCCCGTCAAAGATTATGCCTTAGTTTTGCCTTGACTAGGTTTCGTTTTGGCACTTTGTGTTACGGTGATCCTAGTCGATTCCTTTTTGAAATGGATCCTCAGTTTTTGGAGCAACCTTCTCTGCTTCGAACGGGTGCGCCAAGCACAGGGAACCTGTACCCCTCATCCATGCCTCGTTCAAAATTCAGTCAAGCCGCAGGGCCATCACGGTTCCCGGGTCCGGCTATGGTCGGTCATGCATCGTCCAAGAAGGCCCCTGAGGCCAGTCCGCCCGGGGATGACCCTGCCTCCTTCAATGTTGGAGATCAGGTGGAGCATTTTCGCTTTGGAGCGGGACGAATTGAGGCGCTTGAGGGCCGTTTTCCCGATACCAAGGCAACCATTATCTTTGAGCGTCATGGAACCAAGCAAATTCTTCTCAAATTTGCCCGTCTTACCAAAATCCTTGGGTAAAACCCCTCCATCACCATCATTTCCCTATCCCTACCCTTATGGAGTACAATACCGTCCGACCCCTGCTTCGCGTTCCCGAATACGGCAGGGGCATTCATTACATGGCCGAACACTTACGGACCATCGAAGACAAGGTGGAACGCAACAAAGCAGCTCAAACCCTGATCGAGGTGATGCAGCAATTGCATGGTGGGTCCAAGGAAGGATCGGATTATCAGCAGAAGTTGTGGGATCATCTCTTCGTGATGGCAGGCAAGGATGTGGACGTGGATTCGCCTTTTCCCAAGCCGGAGCATAGTCTGGTGTTCAGACCGGAGGCGAGGCTGCCTTACCCTAAAGGCAATATCAAAATAAGGCATTACGGACAATTTGTTGAAACAATGATTGCTACCGCGGTTGCCCTTGAAGAAGGCGAAGAGCGCAAAGCCTTTTGCGAAGCGATTGCCAATTTCATGAAAATGAGTTATCGTAATTGGAACAAGGTGATGCTTAACGATGAGGTGGTCTTTGCTGATCTGCGTAAATTATCTGGTGATCAAATTCAATTAAGTACCGAGGATACCGTATTGGAAACCAAATTCGCGCCTTTGCCCACGACCAACGAGTATGGTCGAGGGAAGAAGTCTTTCAAGAAAAAGCCCTTTTTCAAAAAGAAATTCAGACCCTCATGAACCAATCGACACGCGATACCTTGGTGGTGGAAGGTGGGCATCCCCTTGCAGGGTGCATCACACCACAAGGCGCCAAGAATGAGGCCCTCCAAGTTCTTGCTGCCGTTCTGCTGACCGAGGAAACAGTAACGCTGCACAGATTACCGGATATTTTGGATGTCAGGCATTTGATCGACCTGCTCAAAGGTCTAGGGGTCAAGGTGGAGGATTTGGGCAAGGGATCCATGTGCTTTACCGCCGATAAACTGGATACGGCCTTTCTTGAGGGCGAGTCTTTCAAGCAGGGGGGTGCTGGTTTGCGAGGTTCCATTATGCTCTTGGGTCCTTTGCTTGCAAGGCAGGGATGGGCTATGGCACCGCGCCCTGGTGGGGACAAAATCGGGCGTCGTCGATTGGACACTCACTTTACAGGGCTGCAGGCTCTGGGAGCAAAATTGGTCCCAACGCAGGAGGGCGGAATGTATCGCGTGGAGGCCAAAGAACTCAGGGGTGCTTCTATTTTGTTGGACGAGGCCTCGGTTACGGGAACCGCCAACGTGGTGATGGCTGCGGCTTTGGCCAAAGGACGTACCACGATCTACAATGCGGCATGCGAGCCCTATATCCAACAGCTCTGTAAGTTAATCAATGCCATGGGGGGTCGTATCGACCCCGATTCGATAGGGTCAAATTTGCTGCGCATTGAAGGGGTGGATCGCCTTCATGGGGCAGAGCATCGCTTGCTTCCGGACATGATCGAGGTCGGTAGTTTCATGGGCTTAGCGGCCATGACCCGCTCTTCCTTAAGGATTCAAGATGCTGCCCCGGCTGAGTTAGGGATCATCCCGGAGGTTTTCCGTCGCATGGGATTGCAGGTTGAGGTTCAAGGAGATGACCTGTGGATTCCACAGCAGGATCATTATACCATTGATCATTTTATGGATGGCTCCATCCTCACTGTTTCCGATGCTCCTTGGCCAGGATTTACCCCCGATTTGTTAAGCGTGGTTTTGGTGATGGCAACGCAGGCCAGAGGGTCGGTATTGATTCATCAGAAAATGTTCGAAAGCCGTTTGTTCTTTGTGGACAAACTCATTGATATGGGGGCTCAAATCATTTTGTGCGACCCGCACAGGGCCACCGTTATCGGCTTGGATCATGTTCATCCTTTGAGAGGCATACGAATGACTTCGCCGGATATTCGCGCCGGGGTTGCCTTGTTGATTGCCGCCCTTTCGGCTCAGGGTACCAGCCATATTGACAATGCTTTCCAAATTGACCGTGGCTACGAGCATATTGTGGATCGTTTAAGTGCCTTGGGGGCTCGTTTGCACCGTATTTGATTTTGGGCTTAGGGTGGTCTATCTTCGCGGCCGATAATTCATTATGACGACCAACCTTACCTTCACGATGATCAAGCCCGATGCGATGGCAGACGGGCACATGGGCAAAATCATTGCTCAAATCCAAGCCGCAGGCTTTCATTTCAAGGCCTTGAAAATGACCAGGCTGAGCAAAGCGCAGGCACAGGCCTTCTACGCCGTTCACGCCGCAAGACCATTCTACAGTGAATTGGTGGACTTTATGTCCTCAGGTCCCATCTTGGCGGCCGTGCTGGAGAAAGAGAATGCCGTCGCTGAATTCCGTAATATGATTGGGGCAACCAATCCTGCGGAAGCCGCAGAAGGTACCGTGCGTAAACTCTATGCCCGTAACATTGGCGAAAATGCCATTCACGGAAGCGATAGCGACGAGAATGCAGGCATCGAGGCAGCTTTCTTCTTCTCAGGACTCGAAAGAGCCTGATAGCAAGCCCCTTGTGGTGATTGTTGGTGCCGGCTTGGCAGGCACCATCTTGGGTCGAACTTTGGAGAGTCAGGGAATTTCTATACAAATTTGGGATCAACCCAACCTTGGTTCGGCAAGCCAGGTCGCCGCAGGCATTTGGTGCCCTATCAATTTCCACCGTTTGATTCCGGGTTGGAGAGCCGAAGAGGCTGTTCATAAAATGTTAGATTTCTTTGCTGAGGAGGAGCGAAATTTCGAAATACCGTTGATGCACCTTGTTCCTTATTGGAAGCCGCTGCAAGAAGAGGAACAAGTTGCGCATTGGCGTCGCAAAATGGAAGAATACCCGGATTGGCTGGACATAAGCGAGGGGGATCAGGAAGCCCAGGCCATGAAACGGATTTGCCAACATTGGGACGTGAAGGCCTGGGGAATTGTGAAGGCATCCGGTTGGTTGAACGTGGAGCAATACCTGCAAGCATGCCATGCAGCATGGGCACTCAAGGGTTGCTTCGTCCAAGAGCTTTATCAGGAATCGACGGTGAGCGATGTTTTTGGCGAGGGCCATTCCAAGATGATTGTGGATGCACGTGGGTTTTACGCATGGAAAGAACAGCAATCGTTATCCGCTATGCGCCCTGCCCAAGGCGAGCTGGTGGAATTCGAGCTGGAAGGATGGCCTCAAAACATTTTGTTCAAGAAGGAATTGTTTATTCAGCCGTTGGGCGGGCAACGCTTTCGAGCAGGGGCCACCTTCGAATGGGACCGATTGTCTCCCGTTCCTACCGAGGAAGGAAAGGCACGTTTGAATGCCGACTTGCATAAAATGTTAGGACCATGGTGGCCCAAGGTCAAGAATTTGACTTACAAAGCCGGCATTCGCCCTTCTTCGCATGACCGTAGGCCTTACGTTGGCGCAGATCCGAAATCATCTAATCGTTTTGTATTCAATGGTTTCGGAGCCAAAGGGGTACTCCTGGCCCCCATGATGGCGGAGGAATTGACCAAGTTCATGATTCATCATCAACCCCTGCATCCGGAAGCCGCAGTGGGCCGGTGAATTTGTTGATCTAAGGAATGTTATGGATGGAGTAAATTATTCAGCGCAGGCCTCAAATCCGAATATGAAAAAGTAAATCCTGCGTCCATTGTCTTTTGCGAGGAGGCTTTGACCCCGTTCAAGATGAGATCGGCTCTTTCGCCCATGATCCAACGAAGGGGCCAAGCGGGTATGGCCAGCCACAGGGGGCGATGAACGGCATCGGCCAGGCTGCGCATAAATTCCAGATGGCGGCGGGGCAAAGGGGCAACGGCATTGTAAATCCCCGGCGACCAATTGGGCGCGAACAGGGCATGGGCAATCAAGCGCACCATATCCTCCTGGTGAATCCAGGACATCCATTGACGGCCATTCCCTATGGAAGCACCGAGACCAATGCGAGTCACGGGCAAGAGGGGTCCAAGCAGACCACCACGAGCGGAGAGCACCAGACCAATACGCAGGGTGGTCAGGGGAGCAATGGCGTTGAGGGGTTCGGTGCTTTGTTCCCATGCCTGGGTTAGCATGGCAAGGAAGCTTTGGCCCCGTGGGCTTGATTCGACGGCCAAATCCTCTCCGGTAGGATAATAGCCAATTGCGGAGGCGGTCACGATGCGTTGAACGGCCCCTTGAGGTTTTTCGGCAAGGATTTGTTTCAAGAAAATGGCGCTAAGGGTGCGGCTTTCGAGGAGCTCCTTTCGCCGTTGGGTCGTCCAGGCCTGCTCGGCGATCCCTGCACCTGCCAGATTCACCACATGGGTGACACCCTCCAGGGCCGCCTTGTCCACCTGACCCAAGCCGGGATTCCATGCCCAATGCGTGATTTTTCCTTGGGTCGCTCCTTCAACCACTTGCGCTGAGGGCTCTTTGGGGTTTGGCACATGCTGGCTTTTCTCTTTACGGCCCAGAATTCTGGCCTCGCAACCCATGTCAGCAAGTAGGTCAGCAAGGGCCGTTCCGATGAGCCCACTACCTCCTGATATGAGGACTACGTGGCGATTTTGGGGTAAATTCTCGATTTTATGTTGCATATGCAATATTTTTATTCCATGGAAAAGCTAATTTTGCATAGTAATCAATTTCTCTATTTCAAATTCCATGCATCAATTTTCGTTTTTGACCGCCTCCGATGCTGTGGCCATCGAAGCGTTGTACCACCGGTACAACAACGATCCTGCCTCTGTGGATTTGCAATGGGCCAGGTTTTTTGAGGGATTTGATTTTGCGGCGTCTGGCGCCGGGTCCAAGGGTGGGGATGCCAGGGATGTCAAGGTGGCTCTGTTGATGGAAGCTTACCGCAGCCGGGCCCATCTGGTGTCGAAGACCAATCCGATTCGCCCTCGCAAAGACCGGAATCCGGGCTTGGCTCTCGAGGATTTTGGATTAACAGAGGCTGATTTGGACACGGGTTATGCCGTGACAGGGGGTGTTGCCTTGCGCGATGCCCTTACCCGCTTGCAGCGAATTTATTGCGGGAGTATTGGCATCGAATTCCAACATATTCGTGAGAAAGAAATTCGGGATTGGTGTAAGGATTACTTTGAACAACGCCCGGAGGATTACGGTTTCGATTTGGAAAAGAAAAAGCGAATCCTGGGCAAACTCAACGAGGCGGTGGTTTTTGAGCATTTTCTGCACAAGAAATTTGTAGGTCAGAAGCGCTTCTCCCTCGAAGGAGGAGAAAATACCATCCCCGCGCTGGATGCCATCCTTCGTTGTGGAGGTGAATTGGGCGTGGAGGCCGTGGCCATCGGGATGGCTCACCGCGGACGCCTCAATGTTTTGGCCAATATTCTCGGAAAAACGTACGAATATATTTTCAACGAATTTGAAGGCATCAAAGATCCCGATCTCAGTTTCGGGGACGGGGATGTCAAATACCATTTGGGTTTTGCATCCCAATTTGCTTGGGCTGAGGGCCGAGAATTGCATCTTGACTTGGTGCCCAATCCATCGCATTTGGAGGCTGTGGATCCAGTCCTGGAGGGCTTTGTCCGTGCTAAATGCGATATGTTGTATAACAAAGATTATCAAAAAATTTTGCCCGTCTTGATCCACGGCGATGCGGCATTGGCCGGCCAAGGTGTCCCTTCGGAAGTCGCCCAAATGTCCGGTCTCAAAGGGTACCTTACCGGGGGCACTCTTCACTTTGTGATCAATAATCAAATTGGATTCACTACGGATTTTGATGATGCCCGCACCTCGGATTATTGTACATCGGTGGCCTTGGGCTTGGGTTGCCCTGTGCTCCACGTCAACGGTGATGATGCTGAGGCTGTCGTTTTTGCGGTCGAGATGGCCGTCGCATTTCGTCAGAAATTTAGCCGGGATATCTATGTGGATATGCTTTGTTACAGAAGGCATGGACACAATGAATCCGATGAACCGAAATTCACCCAACCCACGCTTTACGGACTGATCGAGAATCATCCTGACCCTCGCAGAGTGTACAGCAACAGGTTGGAGCTTAGTGGTCAAGTAACCGCTGACCTGGCGGTCGAAATGGAGGAGAAATTCAAGGCCTTGCTGCAAGACCGCCTTAACAAAGTCAAGCAGAACGAAGTTCAATACACGCTCCAACCTCTGGAAAAGGAATGGCAGGTGATGCGCAAATCCTCGTACGAAGATTTCAACGCCTCGCCGCAAACGGCGGTTTCCCAAGAGAACCTCGCGATGGTGATCAAGGCCTTGACCACGGTACCCGATGATTTCCAGGTTCTGCGCAAAGTCGATAAATTAATGCAAGAGCGCCAAAGCGCCTTTGAACAGGGGCAAATCAATTGGGCTCTTGCAGAATTGTTGGCCTACGGTTCTTTGTTGCTAGAGGGAAGAAAGGTTCGGATTTCCGGTCAAGATGTGGTGAGGGGAACCTTCTCGCATCGTCATGCCGCCGCCAGGGATGAACGCAACAATGCGCTCCATGTCTTTCTGAATCATATTGCACCCGGCGAGCAAGGTGCCTTTTCGATTTACAATTCCTTGCTTTCGGAATATGCGGTGCTAGGCTTTGAATACGGATATTCCATGGCTTCCCCGAATGCTCTGGTGGTATGGGAGGCCCAGTTCGGTGATTTTTCGAACGGAGCTCAAACCATCATCGATCAATTCTTGAGCAGCGGGGAGTCCAAATGGCGGCGAATGAGCGGCTTGGTTCTGCTCCTACCCCACGGTTACGAAGGTCAGGGCCCGGAACATTCGAGTGCCAGACCGGAGCGTTTTCTGCAATTAGCAGCCGAGATGAACTTGGTGGTGGCCAATTGCACCAGTCCAGCAAATTTCTTTCATTTGTTGCGACGACAACAAGCCTGGGCTTTCCGTAAACCTTTGGTCGTGATGACCCCCAAGGCCTTGCTTCGTCATCCTGCCTGTGTTTCATCCTTGAATGAGCTAATCCAAGGAGGATTTCAAGAAATTATCGACGATCCTCATGCCGATCCACGCAAGATTCGTCGGGTCTTGTTCTGCACTGGCAAAATTTATTATGATTTGTTAGCATATTCCCAAGAAAACCAACGCAAAGATGTAGCCATTGTTCGCTTTGAACAATTGTACCCTATGCCAGAGCCTCAATTGGACGCTGTGTATCTGCGTTATCCCAAGGCTGAATTTTATTGGGTACAAGAGGAGCCCAAGAACATGGGTGCATGGACCTACATGCTTCGCTTCGAGCAAAATCGCTCCCTCAAATTAATTTCGCGTAAGTCCAGTGCTTCACCGGCCACGGGTTACGCCAAGATCCACGAGCGTGAGCAGCAAGGTCTCGTTCAGCAAGCGTTTACTTTGTAAGGTTTGCAACAAAACTCCGCGATGACGAAACAATCGATTATCCAAACCAACGATCAGAAAATTGAATTTATATGGCACAAATTGAGGTGATTATTCCAGTGGTGGGTGAATCCATATCGGAAGTGGTGATCGGTCGCTGGTTCAAAAAGGACGGTGACAGCGTTCAAATGGACGAAATGTTATGTGAATTGGAAACCGACAAGGCCACCATGGAATTGAATGCCGAGCAGGCAGGCATCCTACGCATTGTGGCTGCGGAGGGAAGTACCGTGGCGGTTGGTGCCCTCGTGGCCACCATCGAAAGTTCGGAACTTGCTTCACCAACGAGCTCATCAACTTCGGCGCCAGTTTCTACAGGCTCTATATCCGTTCCGGCCCCTGTTTCTGTTCTGGCCTCCACCCCGGTCGTTCAGCCTGTGGCCCTAGCGCCCCAGGCGGACAAACCTGTACAAACTAGTATGCCTTCAGGGCCACAGCGGAGAGAAAGAATGAGTCAACTTCGCAAAACCATCTCCAGGCGTCTGGTAGCCGTCAAAAACGAGACTGCCATGTTGACCACCTTCAATGAGGTTAATATGGGCCCCTTGATGGAAATGAGGTCACGGTACAAGGATTCCTTCAAGGAGAAATACGGGGTGGGTCTTGGATTCATGTCTTTGTTCAGCAAAGCAGTATGCCTGGCGATGAAGGAGTTTCCAGTCATCAATGCCTCCATAGACGGGGACGAATTGGTTTATCACGATTACGTGGATTTGAGTATTGCGGTCTCTGCACCTCGAGGCCTTATGGTTCCTGTGGTTCGGGGTGCGGATCGTCTGCCCCTGCATGAAATTGAGAGGGAGATCGCACACTTGGCAGCGAAGGCCAGGGAAGGGACTCTTTCGGTGGATGAAATGGCGGGGGGCACCTTTACCATCACCAACGGTGGAGTTTTTGGATCCATGCTCTCCACGCCCATCATTAACGCCCCTCAAAGTGCTATTTTGGGAATGCACAATATTGTCGAGAGACCTATTGCATTGCAGGGGCAGGTTGTCATAAGGCCCATGATGTACCTGGCCCTCAGCTACGATCACCGCCTGATTGACGGCAAAGACTCGGTGAGCTTCCTGGTAAGGGTCAAAGAGTACCTGGAAGACCCCTACCGAATGCTGATTGAAATTTAAAGGCAAATTAAATTTCATTAAAATTCCGGAGAAAGGCCCCTCTTTCACTTATTCGATTTAATTTTAGGGTGAATAAGTTAGTTCCAATCAAATGCTAAATCGTGGATTAACCTCTTGGAATCCAACAAAATTTGTTTTTATGAATAGCAGGCCACTTTTATCGAAGATATCCAGAGGATTATCTGTGGTTCTCTTGGCTACATGCCTAGGACTCCCTGTATGGGTTTCTGCCCAATCGGGTACGGTCTCAGCCGGTAAAGACTTCAACAACGGAACGGTGCAATGGTCTTATTCGTTGGGTCAGCCCTTTCATCTTCAATTGGGATCAGGCAGCCAGCCAAGGCTCAACCAAGGCCTTCAGCAAACCTACCAGGACAACAAAATCACAGGCCTGCTGCGATACGATAATACGGCCTTAACCCCAATGAACAATTGTTCAATCCAATTGCGTACCCTCCAATCCGCTGTAGCCGCCACCGCAACCACCAACACGGCAGGGGCCTATGAACTCAGTGCTTTTCCGGATGGTTCGTACAACCTCAGTGCCAGCAGCACCAAGCCTTGGGGTGGGGTTAATGCGACCGATGCCTTGAGGGTGCGTCAGCATTTCACCGGGTCGACTCCTCTACTGGGAATGCGATTGGCGGTAGCTGACGTCAACGCAAGTGCCTCCATCAATGCCAACGATGCCTTGTTAATCACCCGCAGGTTTAATAATCTCAGCTCTTCATTCACCTCAGGGGATTGGTACTTTGAAACTGTTGCAGTAACGGCCAATGGGCAGACGCAGAACATCAACCTCAAAGGGCTGACCTACGGGGATGTTAACGGGTCCTTCACGCCAACAAGTGCAAGGCAACCTGTTCGTTTGGATATGGCGTACGATGCCGTTCGATACGCCAAGGATGCCGAACAATGGCTGCCGGTCTATGCGGATCGTGCCCTGGAAATGGGTGCACTTTCGGTGGTGGTTCAATGCCCCGAGGGCTTGGAGGTGGTGGATCTTCGGTCGGTACTGAGCCGCGAAGATTTGTTATGGAATTACCAAGGCGGAGAATTACGGCTGGGATGGAGCAATGTTGCGGGAAAGTCCTTGAAACAAGGGGAGCCTCTCTTTGAGTTGAAGGTCAAAGGCCATTCCGAGAGTACCTGGCAGATGAAGGACCTCAGCGAAATTGCGGATTTGAATGCCGATCCCCTCGACATGGTGCAACTACGGATCCCCAAAGTCCTTGCGCCGCACCAGGGTTGGCACGTTGCCTTGTACCCCAATCCGGCTTATAACGAAGCTTACTTTGACTTTGATTTGCCCGCAGGAACTGGCCTTGTCCGTATGGAATTGCTGGACAGCAGGGGTAGGGTAGTTTGGGTGGACGAACTAGCTTCTCCTTCCGCAGGTCGTCTTCGATACGAAATCCCAGCTTATGCCTTGGCAGAAGGTCGCTACTTGGCCAGGGTACAGGCTCAAATCGGCAGTAACCTCGATCTCGTCCATCAAAATTTGTCCTTGGTGATTCGCCGATAAGTTCCCTCATCCATAAGCATCATTCCTTTAATGCAACCCTCTTTTTTTAATCCAATTATTCGTATGAAAATCACTTCTATTTCTACACAAATGAAACAAGCTCTTGTGGGGGCTCTTGTTATCGTCTTGGCCGCCTTGGCTTCCCAATCTGTAAGCGCCCAATCTAGGGTGGTGCGTGCTGGTACGGTAAGTTCATGCGGCGGGGATACCGTTTCTGTTCCAATTTCGATTTTGAATGCGAACAATCTAGGGGCGATATCCTTGTCCTTGAACTATAACAATGCTAATTTGACCTATGCAGGATACAACGGCGCCAACACGAATCTTGGCTCGAATCTCATTGTAAATGCGACCATGATGGGAAGTACCCCTCAGGTGCGGATTGCTTGGTTTAACATTGTTCCAATCAATCTGAACGGGGTTATGTTAAATCTACGATTTGTTGCCAATGGGAACTCAACTATGGTTTGGGACACTGTTACTCCAGGAAATTGTGAATTGGCTGATTCGGCAGCCAACGTCCTGCCCAATGTAAGTTATGTCAACGGAAACGTTACAGCGGCCATTGCACCATTGATTACCCAACAACCACAGACCAATGTTCAGGTCATCGCCGGGGCGACAGCCACCTTCTCAGTGACTGCGACCAATGCCGCTTCCTATCAATGGCAAAGCCAAAGTGGAAGTACATGGACCAATCTTATCAACGGTAGTGGTATTAGCGGCGCAACATCGGCTTCAATGAGCATCGCCAACGTTGCAGGTACGCTGAACAACACTGTGTATCGGGTGTTGGTGAGTGGGGCTTGCGGTAATCCTTTGACTTCCTCTGCGACAACCCTTCGAGTGGTTGTACCTGTCGTGACCACCATTGGGACCGTGAGTGGCTGTGCAGGAGATACCGTATCCATTCCTGTTTCGGTGGATTTGGTAAACAATGTGGGTGCGATTTCCTTATCGGTCACGTACGACTCTACCAAATTGCAATGCCTGAATTTAATTTCCGATCTGCATCCGGGTTTTGCCAATAATTTTCTATACAATTGCGGTACATTCCCCGGATTGGGTAGACAATTCCGCGTGGCTTGGTTTGACCTTAACCCGACCAACCTGTCCGGTCTTTTGTTCAAAATGAAATTCAAGGTCATAGCCACCAATATTTCGGCCTCGACTTCTACATCAGTAGGTTGGGATTTGGTTACGCCCGGCAATTGCGAGTATGCGGATGCCAATGCGGATATTATTACCAATACCCAATTTGTGGGCGGTGCAGTGACCTTGCAATCGGCTGCAACCATTACTGCCTCTCCTGTTTCCAATTTAACCGTTCCTCGCAATGCTCCCGTAACCATCTCGGTATCTGCAACCAATGCGCAGGCTTTTCAATGGCAACGGCTGATTGGAACCACCTGGACAAACCTATCCAATGGTGGTGGTGTGAGCGGGGCTACCTCGGCTACCCTTTCTATTGCGTCAGCGGATCAGTCCTATAACAACGCTAATTTTAGGGCAGTGATTACCGGATGTTCGAATCCCGTGGTCTCCGGGGTATGCAGTCTCCGGGTTCGATACGGGGTATCGGATAGGATTTCGTATCAGGCCGTGGTGAGAAATTCTGCCGGGGAATTGGTTCGCAATCAGGCGGTTGGGGTAAGGACTGCCTTGACCCGTGACAGCATCGGCGGCGCAACCGTTTACAGCGAAACGCATGCTTTGACCACCAATGCCAATGGGTTGGTGTCCTTTGAGTTTGGTGCAGGGTTGGTGGCCACCGGAACCATGTTGGGCCTGGATTGGTCCAATGGTCCTTACTTTATCCGTACCGAGATTGATCTGACCGGTTCCACGAATTATCAGTTCCTTGGTGGGCAGCAATTGCTCTCGGTGCCCTTTGCCCTTTATGCCGCAACAGCTGGATCGGTAGCCTCCGGAAGTGGATCTGGTCTTCGCACCGCTTCAGGTAATTCGGGTTCTTCGGGTCTTCCCGCATCGGGGGCTCCCGGGGCTATGGCGTATTGGAATGGCACAGAATGGTTAATGATCCCGCCGGGGACCAACGGACAGCCATTGGTATTCTGTAACGGGGTGCCGACTTGGGGGGCTTGTCCTACCACAGGTGCTAGTTCCCCTGCTCGTTGAGTAGGCTTCAGCCGTAAAGGTTGATCCTTTCCAGGCAACGCTTGGTTGTGCCTGCCTGCGATTGGCAGAATGCCTTGATTTGCGCTTGGAGGCTAGGCGTAGTTCCGCCAGCTTTTTGGTAAAAATTAAAGGCGGTTGAGCCTTGATTTTGATCAAAATAATTCCGAAATCGATTTCTGGTGGTGTACGCTGTCGCGAAGCCTCGTTCCAACAAGGCCTCGGCTTCCGTAAACCCGAGGTATCGTGGACCAAAACCAACGGGCAATCCGTAAACCGCAGCCTCCAGAACATTGTGAATGCCTGCACCGAATCCACCGCCGATCCAGGCGGCTTGCCCGTAGCGGTAGAGCCTGGACAGCAGTCCTTTCTGATCCACGATGAGAACATCCAGCGATGCCAAATCAACATGGAGGGTGGTGCCTAGTGGATTGATTTGCGAATAAAATCGCCAGTGCAATGGGGTGGACATCGAGGCGGAGATTTCTTGAAGTAGGCGATTCAGAGCCTGTATTTGCTGCGGGTTTATTTCATGCGGTACCAGCATGAGTTTCCAACGATTTTGCGGAGACTTGGGCGAGATTTGGTGGTGCTGCTCCACCAAACCATACAGTAGCCAGCGATGATCTTCGGGCCAAGTGGAACCCCCGATCATGACGGGCCGAGGGCTTGATTCCAGGTAGCTTGAGCTGGGCATTGAGGGCTGGGGGCTGGGTTGACCAAAGGCATGCAGGATGCAATCTTCAAAGGGTAGCGCCGCAACCTTCAAAACCCTGTCGTAGCGAGTATCCCCACAGATCACGGCTTGCGGGACGCCGCTTGACGCTAACAAATCGAGGGTACTTTGGTCCTGCACCCAAAATTCAGATACCGAAGATGCCATCGCCGACCAAAGGGGTCTTGCAAATGGTCTTAGCCACAGGGATTGAGAGGGCAATTTGGCGCAGGCTATGTAGAGCGGGATGCGATGTTGGTGCAGGCAGCGAAAATGATGGTACCAATAATCGTACTTGATGAAAATTGCCAAACGAGGCTGCAGGACGTTTATCCACTGATGGACTTGCTCCGGCAAATCCGCGGACATCATCAGGCACAAATCTGCTTCGGGGGGGCAGTATCCTACCCGGTATGCCGAAGGGGAATAAAGGCTTAGAAGGATGGGGTCTTCGGGGCGCTGTTCTCTCCATGCTTGCATCAAAGGCAAAGCCTGTTCCAATTCCCCTGCTGAGGAGGCATGAAACCAAAAATAACCCTGCGGG
>VHBD01000020.1 GCA_016872125.1 Sphingomonadales bacterium | reverse complement strand
AGGCAAACGAAATCATTTGACTTTGGGCCTGCTCAAGGTTCAAAGCCTGTTTGAAAACCGGAATCAGGATATCGTTCGAGGCTGCGACAAAGCCCCAAAAGAAGAACACGCCGATCAAGGTCAACAAAGAACGCCAAGGGGTGCTCATTGGGCCCTCAGGGGCAGAAGGAGATGCTGTGAACGAAGTTGAGGGTGACCTACGGGGTTCACCTGGGCGGTAAATCATGGCGCTAGCTTTCAACGAATATAGCACCAAACCTTAGGCTTACGCTGCCTTAACCTTACATCACTTCGTGGGTAGCGTATTCCTTAAGGTAAGGATGGCGGTGCTGAATGATCGAAGCCGAAGCCAAGGCCCTGGTGACCACCCACAGGAACAAACCTGCATACCCTGCAAACATACCAATTTCCATCCAACCGAAATGAGCATGACCTCCAACCGTACCCGGCATAATCCCCAAATAAAGATCCAGGTACTTGCCCGCAATCAACAAAATTGCAACGGCCATCAGGTAATTGGATTGACGTTTGGAGCCACGAGCCATCAGAAGAAAGAAAGGTAACACAAAATTTACCACTACGTTGACAAAGAAAGGAATCCTGAAATGTTCCAACCTTTCTTGGAAATAAATTGTTTCTTCCGGTATGTTGGCATAGAAGATCAGCAAATACTGGGATACCCAGATATAAGCCCAAAATATAGAAAACGCGAACATAAACTTACCCAAATCATGCAAATGATTGTCATTCAAATGCGGAAGATAGCCTGCTTTTTTGAGCAGAATCGCCACGACCGCCATGAAGGAAAGGGCAGCCACCCAAGCCGCTGCAAAATGATAAACCCAAAAAATGGTGGAGTACCAGTGGGTATCGACCGACATGATGTAATCCCAAGTACTCATGGCCCAAGTCACTGCAAAGACAGGTAAGAAAATGGCTGCGAGGGTTTTGATACGACGGATACGCAATAGCCCCCCTTCTTGATCCTCCAACAATGAGTGTCTGCGTATCGCGCGATATAACAGAATCCAAATCCCAAAGAAGACCGCCATACGCGCCGCCATAAAGGGAACATTGAGGTAGGGAACTTTGGAGGCGATAATGGGATCGTATTCCGGATTGGGCTGCCCCCCCTCCAAGAACTCTTCTGCGATGCCGTGATGCGCCCAGTGATAAAGATGATTCCAATGCAACGATGTAGAAATCATCAGAACCGCAAACCCTGCAAAAGCCCAAGGCAAATAAGCCCCCATGGCCTCTGCAATTCGACGATAACCCAAGGACCAAGCGGCATTGCTCACCGATTGAATGGACACAAACAAAACGCCCGCAAGCGATAAGCCCAAGAAGAACCAATTGTTTAGCAAATAATTTGCCCAAAACCGATGGCCGTCGGTATAAACCCCGGCAGCCACTGTCAGAATTCCGATTCCTATCAAGATCCGGATGATAGTGGTCAAGCGTGACGAAGGCGCGAAGCGCTCTTCTTTGATTTCAACGGCGTGATGAGAACCCATTTCTTTATCTTTTTAACACCAAAAACATGAGAGCTCCCCTCAGGAGGGCTCCTTGTAGCCTCTTAACTGATTAACATAGAGCACGATCTTCCAACGATCCTCAGGACGAATCTGGGAACCCAAACCCCACATCCTGTTCTTGCCCAAGGTAATCACATGGTAAATATGACCTGACGGAAGCCCAGGAATACGGGAATCCTTGTAATTGGGAACCCCTGCGTACTTAAGGCCCACTTTCCCTTGACCATTTCCCTGATCACCATGACAAGAGGAGCAAAATACACCGTACAAGTACTTCCCCTCAGCCAGTAAAGTCGTATCTTGATAATCCAAAGGATTACGCAGAATCTTACCGGCATAATCCACACTGTCCCTGCCGATTGGATAATTGTGCATTAACTCCAAAATAGTGTTATCATAACCTACACTATTGCGAGCTATAGTGCCAGAAACGGGGGCACGCATATTCTTACCATCGGCGTTGATCGAATTTTTCTTAACCTGAGAGTACGGTTCGTATGGGGTAGAGACATACATCTGCGGTGCGTATTCCCAACCCGGTTCTTTGTTATCTTCAATCAAGGCACAAGAACTTAGAGCCCAAAGCCCTATCCCTACCCCTAGGTGATGAATTGCAATCGATGTTCGCATGTTCAAAAGTTTCATAATTCAACCTCCTTTTCTTGGACTTCGGCGCCTAATTGACGCATACGCGCACTGACCGAGGCCGATGCCCCATCGGCAGGGATGGCAATACAAAAGACGTCCGAGGTAATCCTAGGGTCAGGCATTTTGGGCTCATTCCCAGGAATAAACTCCGATACAACCAAATAAGTAGCTACCATCCCCAAAGCTGTAATCAAAACGGTGAGTTCAAAAGTCACCGGCACAAAGTCAACCCAAGCCAGGGCCGGCTTACCACCGATGTTCATGGGCCAATCCACACCCAGCATCCAAGCCTGCATACTGAGACCCAATGTACCCCCCAAACAACCAAAAAGAAAAGCCGCACGCGGGAGACGACTGCGCTTGTAGCCCAAGGCATCGTCCAAACCGTGAACGGGGAATGGTGTATATACCTCGTGAATCGTATTGCCTTCTTTGCGGAGTTCGTGAACCGCATGAAGCAAGGGCTCTTCGTCTCGAAACAAGCCCAGAATGTATTTCTTGGTCATAAAAAACGTTGACAGGATAAGTTGATATCGTTAGACGACTTAGTGAGCACCGTTGGTATGGGCATGAGCCTCTTGAAGGTTAATTCCTTCTTTGGAGGCAGTTTTGGCTATCTCCTCTTCGGAGGATGTTTTGTAAATGGACTTCACCTCGGCCACCGCAATCACCGGCAGGAATTTAGCAAAAAGGAAAAACAAAGTAAAGAATAGCCCTAACGAGCCAATGTACATCCCAATTTCTACCCAAGTAGGCGAATACATCAACCAAGAAGAAGGCAGGTAATCCCTGTGCAGTGATGTAACAATGATCACAAAGCGCTCAAACCACATTCCGATATTCACAAATATGGAAATAATGAAGGAAGCCGTCAAAGAGCGACGTAATTTGCGGGACCAAAACAATTGTGGGGTGATCACGTTGCAGGTCATCATGGTCCAATAGGCCCACCAATAAGGCCCGAAAGCCCGGTTCACAAAAGCATATTGCTCATAAGGGACCGCCGAATACCATGCGATAAAGAACTCTGTAATGTATGCCGAACCAACGATAGAACCGGTAACCAAGATGATTTTATTCATCACGTCGATATGGTTCAACGTGATGTACTGCTCCAAGCGCATGGATTTGCGCATGATGATCAAAAGGGTCTGAACCATGGCAAAACCGGAAAAGACCGCACCCGCAACAAAGTAGGGAGGGAATATGGTGGTGTGCCATCCAGGAATGACCGAGGTCGCAAAGTCAAAGGAAACAATGGTGTGGACCGAAAGAACCAGCGGAGTCGAAAGTCCAGCCAAAATCAAAGAAACACTTTCAAAACGCTGCCATCCTTTGGCCGAACCGTTCCACCCAAAACTCATCAACCCGTAAATCTTCTTACGGAGCCCCACCGCACGATCGCGAATGGTCGCCAAATCAGGGATTAGACCCACATACCAAAAAACAAGGGACACCGTGAGATAGGTTGAAATCGCAAATACGTCCCAAAGAAGGGGGGAATTAAAGTTGGACCATAACGAGCCGTAGGTATTGGGAAGGGGAAAAACCCAATAAATCAACCATGGACGACCTGCGTGCAACAATGGATACGACCCTGCACAGATTACCGCAAAAATGGTCATAGCCTCCGCAGAGCGATTCACCGCGGTCCTCCACTTTTGGCGGAACAAGAGAAGAACGGCCGAGATCAAGGTCCCCGCGTGACCGATACCCACCCACCAAACGAAATTGGTGATATCCCAACCCCAATCCACAGTTTTGTTCAAACCCCAGACCCCAACCCCGGTGAAAAGCAGATACGTAACCGATAGTAACCAAAGGCCAAGAGCGGCGAGCGATACAGTGAAACCCAGGTACCACCATTTGGTAGGTTTGGCCTCGATGGGCTTGATAATGTCCTCGGTGATTTGGGAATAGGAAGTTTTCCCAGTAATCAGAGGTCTTCGTGTAGGAGATTCGAACATGGGTTTCTGGTTGAACCGATCGTGTAAAAAGGGTGCGGGTTGTCTTAGGCTTGAACTGGGGTAGTGTTACGGACTTTGGTCAGGAAATTAACCGAAGGCAGAACATTGAGCTCCTCAACCACACCGTAGGTTCTTTCGTTGAGGAAAAGACGGGAGACCTCGCTTTGAGGATCGTTGAGGTCCCCAAAAACAATGGCCCCCGCTGGGCAAGACTCCTGACAGGCGGTTTGTATGCTTCCATCAACCGGACGCATGCCTTTGCGCTTTCCGTCCAGTTTGCCGGCCTGAATGCGTTGCACGCAGAAGGTGCATTTCTCCATAACACCACGCGCGCGCACCGTCACATCCGGGTTCAGCACCATGCGACCCAAATCAGTCTGGGCAGGGTTGTTGTAAAACTGTGGGTTATCGATATACGAAAACCAATTGAAGCGACGGACTTTGTACGGACAATTGTTGGCACAATAACGAGTTCCAACACAACGGTTATAAACCATTTGGTTCAATCCTTCGGAACTGTGGACTGTTGCCAAGACTGGGCAAACCGTCTCGCAAGGTGCGTTATCGCACTGGTGACACATGATGGGCTGAAACAGCACCGAAACTTGATCAGGCTTATCAATGCCCGAGTATTCGTTTTCTTGGTCGATACGCCTGGTGGTTGTCCCCTCCCCTTGATTATCAAAATTATAATAACGGTCAATACGAATCCAATGCATTTCGCGACGATTCAAGACCTCTTGTTTGCCGACAACGGGAACATTGTTTTCGACTTGGCAGCTCACCACACAGGAACCGCAACCGGTGCATGCATTGAGGTCGATGGCCATAGCCCAATGATGACCTTCGTAATCACGTTTCTGCCATAAGGTTATGGCATCGCGGGATACCCCGGGATAAACCTTCTTGGTAGATCCATCATCTTGACGTACCGAAACATAGGGTCTCACATTCCCCGAGGCCGGATTAGCCGCATATTCTGTCAAGGTGGTTTCCTTCACGTGGAGACGCCCTTCGATGGTATGATGGGTTTGAGTTTGGGCTATTTGGTATGTTTCTCCGGTTTTCTCTAAAGATTCAATATTCACAAAACCGCATGAACGAATCCATGGTGCGGCATTCACCCCGACACCCGTCCCTGCTTTCCCCGCAAATTGTTGACCATAACCCATCGCAAGGGCACAGGTATCGGCAAAGAGCCCCGGTTGAACCAATACTGGAATTTCCTGTTTAACACCATCAGCCTTGATTCGAACCATGTCGCCATCCTTGAGGCCTCTGGATTGTGCGGTTACCATGGAGACCATGAGGTAATTATCCCAACATGCCTTGGTAATAGGGTCAGGCATTTCTTGCAACCATGGAATGTGAGCCAAACGACCATCCCCCATTCCCAATTTAGAATACACTACCAAATTCAAGCCTTTGGAGGATGTTTCCAAAAGTTTAGACACTTTCAGTGAATTGGTAATGGCCGATGAATCAAAGCCTTTGAAGGTGACTTGCGAAGACCCTTGCTTTTGCAAAACACCGTCGTGCAGGATTTTGCGCCAAAAAGCGGAAAAATCCGACGCAACGCCCAAGCCGGAAGCTCTGGCAATCCAAGAATTCCTTAATACATCGTACACTTTTTCTTGACGA
Source organism: Sphingomonadales bacterium (assembly GCA_016872125.1). Classification (GTDB taxonomy): domain Bacteria; phylum Bacteroidota; class Bacteroidia; order UBA7662; family UBA7662; genus SYHX01. Next base: position 9,559 of record VHBD01000020.1, on the reverse strand, counting down.
CCCAACAAACCCAACATGACTTCATCCCAAGTACGGGAATTAAACAAGGGAGCGATCGCCGGCTGCATCAAAGAAAAATGACCTTGACGTGGTTCGGCGTCACCCCAAGATTCCAAGACGTGGGAGGCAGGCGCCAATGCTCTGCAAAGAGCCATGCTTTCATTACGCCTTAAGGTAAATCCGTAACAACGAACACCTTTAAGGGCCTTAGCCCAGGATGAACCCTGCGCAGAGGCATAGACCGGATTAACTTGATTAATAATAACGGCCTTGTATTGACCCGATTGCAAATCACTTAGGGCCTGAGAAACTTGAGAATCTCTACCCTGAAGGACCTGCCATGGTGAGGACCAATCCAGGGTAGAACCATAATTCCCTAACATATCGTTAATGCCGTTCACCAGCAATTGAACTTCCGGAACATTGGAACCGCAGACCACCAGGGATACACCGCGGGCAGCCCATAATTCTTTGGCTGTCTGGGCAATTGCATTGCCTGCCAATTCCAAGGCAGGGGCATCCAATGGATTCCTGCCTGCAATCTTGGCCACCGCATTGTAGAGATTGGCAACGACCAAAGCCTCTTGGGAGGATCGGTAGGTGTAGCGGGTATCGGCGTTGGACCCTGTTAGGCTAAGGATGGTCTCAAACTGGATATGCCGAGACATGCCCGGGCTTTCTTTGGATGGACGACGGCCTGAGGACCATTGACGGGTGAATTCGGTAGGTGATACCCAGTTACCTAAGAAATCAGCGCCGATACCGAGAATGACTTTGGCCTTGTCGAAACGCAAGGACGGAATGGCCGCCAACCCAAACGATGCCTCGTTGGCTTCCAAGATTCCGGAAACCGATTGATGATCCATCACCACATGCTTGATAGCAGGGTAACGTGAAATCAGCTGTTGCAACAACGATTTGGTCATAGGAGAAACCACCGAAGGGGTAAGGAGCAGCACCGAGCCTACCGATGCCCCGGACAAATCCTGCACCACCTCGCCCAGCCATTCCTCCCAACTCGCCTTCTGGCCTTCGATTTCAGGTTCTTGGATTCTTTCTTCGTCGTAAACCCCCAAAACCGAGGCTTGAACCCGGGCATTAAGTCCACCTTGGTTCAACGAAGAAAGTTTGTTGCCTTCCAATTTAATTGGACGACCTTCACGGGTTTTGACCAGAACCGAGGCATAATCATGGCCATCAAAGTAGGTGCTGGCATACCAATTCGGCAAAGAAGGAGAAATCTCCTCCGGATGCATCACGAAAGGGATGGCCTTCTTTACGGGGGTTTTGTTGCATGCCGCCAAAGCAGCTGCTGACAGCCCAAACCCGCAATATTTCAAAAAATCACGGCGACTGCTTTGAATACCTGCGCCATCAGACCATAGGGATTCGATGGGCAGCTCTTGGGCAAATTCCCGTGAACTCTCCTGAACAAAGGTGTCTGTTTGTTGAAGTTCGTCCAGGCTTCTCCAGTATTTCTTTTCCACGTGAGGCGAATTTAGAGGGATAATTTTCGGCAACTGTTAATAATGGCATTTGGCACAATCCAAACCACCGAGGTTGGCAATGGTCAAGCCTTTGTCCGCCACGGCTTGCTTGAAAGCCTCGGAATTTCCATGAACTTGTTGGTAGTAACCGTTATCCAAATTGACTTTGGTCTCGCGATGACAATTAATACACCAACCCATGGTCAACTGGCTATGCTGATACACTTCGGCCATTTTCTCAATAGGTCCATGGCATTTCTGGCATTGAATGCCTGCGACTTTGTAATGCTGGTAGTGATTAAAATACCCAAAATCAGGGAGATTATGAATCCTAACCCATTCAATGGGGGTATTGGTTTCGTAGGCGGTAAGAATCTTCTTGATTTCAGGGGATTCCTTCTTGATTTGGTTATGGCAATTCATGCAAACATTCACCGAAGGAATGGTGGCTGATTTCCCGCGCTCTGCACCGGTATGGCAATAGGTACAAGCAATTTCGTGAGCACCTGCGTGCAGTTCGTGAGAAAAGGCTATGGGCTGGGTCGGTTGATACCCCTGCTGAATTCCAATATTAGAAGCCATATCCACACCCCAACCTACTCCTGAAACCAATATCAAGGTGAGGCCACCACCCACCAAATGCAAAGGCTTTGGGCGCAGAGTCCAACCGAATTGTCGCAGTTCACTTTGTGGGATACGCCCCGTCGCAAGGCGTTCTTCATACAAAAGACGGTATTGCCGCTGCAATAGGCTCAATAACAAAATAATGATACCCGCCGCAAAAAGAACGACCCATAAGGTAAGACTCGTGAATTCACCGGAACCGCCGCCGCTATTTCCATCCGATCCCGCACCCCCTCCGTCAGCAGGACTCGCCGCAGCCACAGGTGCTTTGGCCCCCTCTTCTTTGATGTAGGCCAAAACGGCAATGATCTCCTCATCGGACCAATCAAAGGCGGACATGACCGATTTATTCCATTTCTCGTACAATTTCACCGCATAGGGATCCCCGGAAGCAATCACCGCCTGGGAATTGCGTATCCATTTGAGAAGCCAAGCCTGATCCCTGCGCTGTTCAATGCCTTTCAGCGCTGGACCTACCAAATCCTCGTGGATTTTGTGACAGGATGCGCAATTGTTGGCGAATAGCTCCGCCCCATTGGGTTGAGCGACAACCTCTTGAGGTCTTATTAGGAATTGAAGTAGAAAAATGGTCAAGGCGCCGCGGCCCAAAACGGTAAGTAAGCGGCTCAATATCATGAGGGAAAGTTTAGGTCAGGAAGGATAAAGCAAAAACGAATTTCCACGCGGTAAAATTAATCGTCAAGCCCCAAAAACACGGATTTTGGACATAAAAAATCAAGAAATTCTGGATCGATGCCAAACCATATAATCTCATGATCCAAACTAAACAATCTCATGGTCTTGAAGTTGCAGGTACCCCGTTCCATGAACACGACCTTGGTCCTCCAACCAAGTTCTGTACCGCCCCCCGTTGACGGCCATCAATTGCGCAGGTGAACCAAATTCCTGCACCACCCCCCTGTCCAGAAACATGATTTGGTCGGCATCCCGAACCGTGCTCAATCGATGCGCCACAACAACGGTGGTCCGGCCCTTCATCAGACTATCCAATCCCAGTTGAACTGCCTTTTCAGAATCGGTGTCCAGCGCTGAAGTCGCTTCGTCCAGCAAAAGAAGGGAGGGATTGCGAAGGATGGCCCTTGCAATAGCCACTCTTTGCCTCTGCCCTCCACTCAACTGAATACCACGCTCGCCGACCATGGTATCGAATCCCGCTGGAAAACTTTCAATGAAATCTAAAGCATGAGCCTGGGATGCAGCCTCCCGAATTTGAACAAGGGTCGTATGGGGACTGCCGTAGGCAATATTCTCAGCGATGCTACCCCCAAAGAGCATCAAATCCTGGGGCACTACGGCGATTCCTTTCCGGTAATCGCTCAGACAAAGGCTCCGCAAGTCAACACCATGGATACGTATGGACCCTTGTTCTGGGGCATAAAAACCCATCAACAAACTCACCAAAGTTGATTTACCTGCACCGCTGGGGCCAATGACGGCTAACCTTTCGCCAGCTTTCAAACTCAGATTAACATTGGACAAAACCTTCACCTCTGGTCGGGTTGGATAGGCGAAGGATAAATCCTGCAATTGCAGCGATGCCCCACCCTGAGGCCATTGAAACGGTGTTTTCCCCTCCCACCACACCCCCTCACTGGGCTCTTGAAGCAAGTCATGCACCCTTTCGGTGGCTCCTAAAGCCTTTTGAACCTGCCCATAAAGCTCCGCAAAGCTCCCCATTGCCCCTCCTACAAAGGTGGAATACAGAACAAATCCACTTAATTCTCCAACACTCATCCCACCCGTTTGAACCAGCGAGGCCCCATACCATAACACAAGAACTACAGAACCAAACAAACCAAACACGATGAATGCAGCAAAGGCCCCCCGATATTGGGCCGCTTTGATCACCTGGTCCACCGTGGCAGATAATCCTCTTCGGTATTGATCGCCCTGCAACGATTCACCGGTGTAGACTTTTACCATCGAAATATTCTGCAGGGTCTCCTCCACCACCACTTGAGCCTTAGCTAATTCGTCTTGAGCGTTTCCGGCCAGACGTCGAATTTTCCTTCCAAACACAACAGCAATCAAAATTAAAATTGGTAAAATAGCCAACAAAAAAAAAGTCAATTTCCAGGATATCCAAAGCAACATCAGCACCCCACCGATCAAAACCAAAATTTGACGCAACCATTCCATCAAAGTGGAAGACACCGTATCCTGGATTTGGGATAAATCGGCGCTCAGCCGACTTTGCAACTCACCAACCCTATGCCGCATATAAAATACCATGGGCATTTGCACCAAATGACGAAAGGTATGATCCCTTACATCAGCCAAAACCTTTTCGGCCATGGTAATGACCAAACGAATTCGCACAAAAGAAATCCCGGCTTGGATAGCGAGAATTGTCCCCAAAACCATCGCAATTTGACCCAAAGCCTTGCCGGATCCTTCTCCCCCCATGGCTTTATCGATCATTTGGCCCATGAGCCAAGGAATACTCAAAGACAAACCTGTGCCCAATACCAACAAAATCGCTCCCAGAAAGATATCCCTTCGATAAGGGCCCAAAAATGGCCATAGCCAATGGGCCTGACGAATCTGTTCGCTGCGAATTCTCGACATTCGAACCGGTGCCTCGGTTTGATGATTGGAGTTGAATCTAGGTCTGGCCATGTAGGGGGATTATCGTAATTGCGGAATATGGGATGGGTAATCAAGACCGGGGAAGAGTCGTGCTGAAACAGCCCAATACAATTGCAATGGATGGCGAGTTCGCCACATGGGATCGTTCCAATCCTCTCCAAAAAGAATGTACCTGGAGAACCCTAACCTATCCCACTCTTCAAGAATATGTTCTCGAAAACCCATTCCGATCACCCACCCCTCTACGCTTTCTTCTGCCCACTCTTGGTAATACGCATCTTCATCGCCATGGTAATTCAATACATTTTCTCCCATGAGGATGTACTTGTCAATACCCCGTGCTAACAGCGGGTCTATCAATTCGCGTTTCAACCACATGATATCGTTACCTATTAGATCGTTCCACTCACCAATCAATTCGATTACTGAAAATCCAAGAGGCTCATCCACATACAAAATTTTGAAATAGAGGGTATCCGAACCCATACTCATCCAATCCGGATGAATCACATGATCATAAAGCAAATGGTAACCCATTTCCGGGGGCTCTTGCCCATAGAAATTGGATAAGCGATCTTGGCTTTGGTCATAGAGGTAAAGCCATCGACCGTAGGGCTCCAAATCGTGCATGACCGAAATCTACTGGACCTTAGGGGAATAACCGTCTCTCGTCAAGGCCTCAGAGGCCAGATGCACCTTTTCATATTGATCAAGGTAACGTTCGGCAATTTCCTTGGGGATTTCATGAATTTCCATCAAAATTCGTAAGGCACGATCATGCAATTTGGCATTGGTTGGACGAAGGTGGGTCATTTTGTTGTCTTCCACCAAACCCAAGCCTATCATGACGGAAGTGGTGAGCATGTTCAGCACCAGCTTCTGTGCGGTCCCGCTTTTGAGGCGCGTAGAACCGGTCAGAAATTCAGGACCCACAGTAACCAATACCGGATAATCACTAAGCGGCAAAATCGGCGAATTGGGATTGCATGTAACACATCCCGTTGGAATACCTCTCTGTCGGCAAGCGCGCAAAGCTCCCAGAACAAAAGGTGTTCGGCCCGACGCGGCCAAACCTACCACGGTATCCGAAGCAGACAGCTCGTAGGCTGCCAAATCCTGCCACCCTGCTTCTTGATCATCCTCAGCATTTTCGACCGCCTTACGAATGGCTCTATCGCCGCCGGCAATCAAGGCAATCACCTTGCCTTCTTCCACCCCAAAGGTTGGCGGACATTCGGAAGCATCCACCACACCTAATCGCCCGCTGGTCCCTGCGCCCAGGTAAAATAACCGCCCGCCTTCTTGCAAGCCAAGCAATACCCTGGAAGACAATTTCAAGATTTCAGGAATAGCTTTTTCGACCGCAAGCGGTACCGTTTGATCTTCTAGATTCATGCGGCGCAGAATCTCTTCCATGCTCATTTGTTCCAAATGACGGTGCAAGGAATCGGATTCTGTAACGGACACAAATTCAGCCATACTGGATTGCTTTGTCAAAGGTACAGTACCAACGTTGCAGCAGGAAGAACTCAATTCAACAATACCTTTGATTTGCTCGCTTTTAACCTTCTTTGAAATCAATGACCCTAAAAAAACTCCCATGTCCAACCACTTGACCAAGACCATCCTGGGGTACGGAACTACCTTGGCCCTGGGGCTTTGGTTAGGAATATTTCTGCAAAATCAACGCAAAAACCTGCAGTCATCGAATACCAAAATGGACTGGATACGGCATTTGGTGAATACCCGCTATGTAGATTCCTTGCCGGCAGATTCCTTACTCAATTCCTCCATTCAGCCATTTTTGTCCAGCCTTGACCCTTTTTCTTCTTACCTACCACCGATTGAAAAGCAGGCTGCAGACGAAGTCCTTGAAGGAAATTTCGAGGGCATAGGGGTGGAATTTAACCTGATCAACGACAGTATCCGGGTCGTGTCGGCGCTGCCAGGCGGACCCAGCGAATTGCAGGGCATCCTACCCGGTGATCGAATTGTTACCGTGGACGGCTTGGAGTTGCCCTCAACAGGCCTGGATAATGAATGGGTCCTTCGAAAACTTAGAGGTAAACGCGGCACCAAAGTCCTCCTGGGTATTTACAGGCCCTCCCGCCAGCAAACCATTGACATCAAAGTCATCCGAGACAAAATTTCCATTCGATCGGTGGAATTAGCATGGTGGCCTGCTCCAGGGGTAGCCCATATTCGCATCAACAAATTTGGTGAAAATACCCACCAAGAATTTCGATCAGAATTCCAGAAACTGTGCAAACATGCTCCCATCCAGAAACTCATTTTGGATTTGCGAGGCAATCCCGGGGGATATTTGGAATCTGCGGTAGCCTTGGCCGACGAATTCCTGAAGGATGATCTTCTCATCACGTATACCCAGGGCTCTAGGCAAAAGCGTCAAAATTATTTTACCAAGGAAACCGGCCTCTATGAGGAGGGTCCTTTGGTGGTTCTAATTGATGCAGGCTCAGCCTCGGCCAGTGAAATTCTTACCGGAGCGCTGATGGATCATGGAAGAGCAACGGTCATTGGCGAGCGCTCCTTCGGCAAAGCCTTGGTTCAACAACAATTTGAATATCCCGACGGATCGGCGGTTAGACTGACTGTTGCCCGCTACTATACCCCCAAGGGTCAATGCATACAACGCCCCTATGGAACCGATGCGGAGAAATTTAGGGATTCGTCCGGCAGTGAAAAAAATCTTGGAGGAATTGAACCCCAAATTGTCTTAGAACCCGCCTACCAAAAATGGTCCGAAACCATGAAATCCCTGATTGGATCAGGAGTCCTTTACGATATGGCCATGGAATATGCCGAATCAGCATCTGCTCAAAGATTGAAAGAAGGCGGACAAACCGGATTCAAGAAGGCCGACCTCTGGAAAAGTGCGGAAGAGGCCGCACTTTCTCAGAAAAGCAAAGGCCTTGGATTGTCGATTACAAACTTGAAATCGAACGAAAAATCCCAAATTCACGCCATTTTCAAAGCCATGGTTGCTCGGGTAATTTTTGGGAATGCCTTGTATCAACAGCTCATGGCCTCAAACGATCCGGTCGTTTGGAGGGCTGTTCAATAAACCTAAATTGAAAGCATAAAAAAAGCCACCCCAAGGGGTGGCTTCAAATCAGTGGCTGTTGAATTACTGAGCAGGAGCAGCAGTGGAGTCAGCAGCAGCAGTAGAGTCAGCAGCAGGAGCAGCTTCTTCAACTGGCATTTCTTCTGTGGTAGCCTCTTCAGCAGGAGCCTCTTCGGTGGCGTTGTTACAAGCAACTACAAAAAGGGTAGCGCTCATCATCAACATAGCAAGAAATTTGTTCATGGTTTATGGGTTTAAATTGTGAGTCAAAGATAAGACAAGAGAAAGGTTTGCTCCAAACAATTTGTCTATTTTTTTTGAATAATTTTTCAAAAAGTAGGGATTTTTCATCTCATACCTGCAGAAAAGGCTATAATTGAAGCTCCTTTTGAATAATATGTTCATTTTATTGTACACCTATTGATCACTTCTGCCTGAAATAAAGCTGCATTGGAACCCCCGAAAAGTCATATTGGGCGCGAATTTTTCCTTCCAGGTAGCGTTTGTAAGGATCTCGAATGTACTGAGGCAAATTGCAGAAGAAAACGAAGGTGGGGGTCAACGTTTTGAGTTGGGTGATGTATTTAATCCGTATGTATTTGCCTTTGTAAGCAGGCGGCGGATAGGCCTCGATCACCCCTTGAAGGTATTCATTGAGGGGTGCGGTGGATACTTTGGTGGATCGCCTGATGGCCACAGCCGCCATCTCCTCGAGCAACTTGATGAGGCGCTGTTTCTCCAAGGCTGAAATGAAAAGGACCGGTAAATCGGTAAAAGGCGCTGTTTTCTGCAATAAGTCTTTTCGATAATTTTCCATGGTTTTGTGGTCCTTTTCGACCAAATCCCATTTGTTAACGGCCAAAATGATGCCTTTTTGATGCTTTTGGGCAAGATGAAAAATATTCAAGTCCTGGGATTGCAACCCTTCTCGGGCATCAATTAACAAGACCACCACATCGCAATCTTCGATCGTGCGCAGCGTTCGCATCACCGAGTAAAACTCAATATCTTCTTCGACCTTGGCCTTGCGACGCAGTCCTGCGGTATCCATCATCAAAAAGTGATGGCCAAAAGCCCGGAGCTCCGAGTGCACCACATCCCTGGTGGTACCTGCTACCTCGGAAACAATGCTACGTTCCTCCCCCATCAGGGCATTCAATAATGTTGATTTCCCCACATTGGGTCGGCCCACCAAAGCCATACGTGGTATTTCAGTTTGCTCATCCTCCCCCTTGGCCTCGGGAAGTCTGCTCAGTACCTCATCCAATAAATCGCCCGTTCCCGAGCCTGTTTGGGATGACACACAAAAAATCTCTCCCAAACCCAAGGCGTAGAATTCAGCCGCTGAGGGCAACCGCTCTCCATGATCGACTTTGTTCACCACCAAAAGCACTGGACGTTTGGACCTTCGCAATTGATCTGCTAATTCGGCATCCAAATCGGTGATGCCGGTTTGTACATCCACCATCATCAGGAGCAGATCGGACTGTTCCATGGCGGCCTTGACCTGCCGGTTAATGGATTGCTCCATCGCATCGTCCGAGCCCTCTACAAAACCACCGGTATCGATCACCGTAAATTCTTGGCCATTCCATTCCACCTTGGCGCCATGCCGATCCCTGGTCACCCCGGCAACGTCGTCAACAATCGCTTTGCGGGAACCGGTCAAGCGATTAAAAAGGGTAGATTTACCCACATTGGGTCTGCCAACGATGGCTACTATTCGACTCATAGAATTAATGATTTCAATTTT
>VHBD01000019.1 GCA_016872125.1 Sphingomonadales bacterium | reverse complement strand
TTGTTGCTCCGTCGTCCTCCAGGACGCGAGGCCTACCCCGGGGACGTTTTTTACCTCCACTCCCGTCTTTTGGAAAGAGCTTGTAAGTTGAACTACAACGACGAAATCATCGCCCAAATGAATGACCTGCCCGAATCGCTCAAAGGCAAGGTCAAAGGTGGGGGCTCCTTAACCGCCCTACCCATTATCGAAACGCAGGCTGGTGATGTGTCGGCCTATATTCCGACCAATGTTATTTCGATTACGGATGGTCAAATTTTCTTGGAGTCCAACCTCTTTAACTCCGGTGTACGTCCCGCCATTAACGTGGGTATTTCGGTGTCCAGGGTAGGGGGTAATGCCCAGATCAAATCCATGAAAAAGGTTGCCGGTACCCTTAAGCTGGATCAGGCCCAGTACCGTGAATTGGAGGCCTTCTCCAAATTTGGTTCAGACCTGGATGCCGCAACCAAAGCAGTTTTGGACAAGGGGGCTCGAAACGTCGAGATTCTGAAACAGCCGCAGTATTCACCGTTTAGGGTCGAAGACCAGATTGCGATTATTTATTTGGGTACCAAAGGTCTTTTGATGGAGGTACCCATGGCAAAGGTTCGTGAATTTGAAGCGGATTTTCTGGCGACACTGCGTGCAAACCATCCTCAGGTATTGGAGGCCCTCAAGGCCGGCAAATTTGAAGATAGCCTAACCGACGTGTTATCATCGACGGCCAATCAATTGGTTGCCCGCTACAAAGCCTAATCCCGGTAAGTCCTCCCCAGCATGGCCAATCTCAAAGAAGTCAGGGTACGCATCGGCTCGGTTATCTCTACCCAGCAGATAACCAAAGCCATGAAAATGGTTTCGGCTTCCAAATTGAGGAGAGCCCAAGGAGCTATTCAGCAAATTCGCCCCTACGCGGAGGGCCTTCAGAACATCGTGGGTCGCTTGGTGGCCGGGTTGGAGGGTTCAGATACCGAAATGCCTTTGACCCAAGCCCGCGATGTCAAGCGGGTTGGGGTCGTTTTGTTGACCTCCGACAAAGGATTATGTGGGGGTTTTAACAGCAATTTGATCAAAACAGCCCGCCGCTTTATCCAAGATTTACCTTCCAATCAACAAGCCACGTTGATTCCGGTTGGCCGCAAAGGGGCTGACTTTTTTAAACGATTGGATTTGCCCAAGGATTTGCGTTTCAAGGATCTTATGCTCAAAATCCGCTACCAAGCCACCGCCGAAATGGCCGAAGAAATCAGCAAGGCCTTTGTGGCCGGGGAATACGATAAAGTGGTGGTGATCTACAGCGAGTTCAAGAATCCGGTGGTTCAGTATTTCAAGGTAATGCCTTGGCTTCCCCTTCAGGCGGAGTCGGATACGCCTACCGCCTCTGTTTCGGCGAGCCAAGATGCTCAAGCGGATTATTTGTACGAGCCGGGAAGGGAAGCGATTGTGAGGGATTTGTTACCGTTTTCGCTGGCCATCGAGCTTCACAAAGCGATGTTGGACACCCAGGCCTCGGAGCATGGCGCTCGCATGACGGCCATGGACAAGGCTACCGAAAATGCAGGAGATTTGTTACGCGAACTTCGCTTGCAGTACAATCGCGCTCGTCAGGCTGCAATCACGACCGAAATCACGGAAATTGTCGGCGGGGCTGCGGCCCTTGCGGGTTAATTTGTTTTCATTAACTGTTTGCGACTCCTCCAGGGGCTAGCGGTTCCTCCTGCCTTATGCTTGATTTGATCTTTGGCCTGGATGAGGTTGATGAGGTGGCCGTTCAAGTGCTTGAATGGGTCAAGCATGAACGGGGTCAGAAGACGATTCCACGGTCAGGCCCCTTCGCCATTTCTTTGAGCGGCCCCATGGGCAGCGGCAAAACAACTTTGATACGCGCTATGGGGGAACACTTGGGCTGTAACCCGCTACCCACCTCTCCTACGTTCAGCTTGATTCAAACCTACATGACCCCCAAAAGGGGTCAAGTGGTGCATGCAGATTTGTTTCGATTGCGGAATGCTCAAGAATGGCTTGCCTTGGACCTTGAAAACCTCGCTGCCGGTGCGGTTTGGCTGTGGGTAGAATGGCCGGAGAAGGCTATGGATTTTATGCCTGAAGGCATGGCTCATTTTGAGCTAGAGGCATGCACAGATAGCACTCCATCGGCAACCCTAACGCATCAGCGTCGTTTACGTTTTCTGGGATGGGCGCCGTAATCTGAAGAAGAGGTAAGCGATTTTTTCGCTATATTCGTTCATTCTCAATATTAAACTCCATGGTCCAAGCCGCCCCATTGGTTGCCCGAATTAAAGTTGATCGCAAACAGGTTGGTTTGAAAATCGGAATACCCTGCGAGCGGGGTTTTCAGGAAAATCGGGTGGCCATAACGCCTCAAGGGGTTGCCTTGTTGGTGCATAACGGCCATGAGGTGGTCGTGGAAAGGGATGCGGGAATCCATAGCTTTTTCACGGATCAGGATTATGCCGAAGCGGGAGCCTTGCTTGTCGATGGCCCTACCGAAGTGTATCAGTGCCCATTGGTGGTGAAGGTAGGCCCGGTACCCGCAGAAGAATTGCATTATTTGCGTCAGGGTCAAATGGTTTTCTCCGCTTTGCATTTGCCCAGCATGAAATCCGGGGATCTTAAAGAAATTATTGGCCGTAGAATCACCGGTGTTGCCTACGAATACCTTACGGACCGCAGTGGTTTCCAGCCGGTGGTCCGATCAATGAGCGAAATTGCGGGTACGATGGCCATCCTCATTGCCTCGGAATACATGAGCAATCAATTTCAGGGCCGAGGTCGATTACTTGGCTCCGTAACCGGCGTTCCTCCAACGAGGGTGGTCATCTTGGGAGCAGGTACCGTGGCTGAGCATGCGGCCAAAGCGGCTTTGGGCTTGGGTAGCGAAGTGGCCTTGTTTGACAATTCCATTCGCAGACTTAGGCGACTGCAATTGCTTTTGGGGAGGCCGGTCTATACGTCGGTAATTCACCCTTCGGTGCTTGCAAGTCAACTTTCGACGGCTGATGTGGTGGTCGGTGCCATGGGTGCACGCAGTGGCCGAACCCCCATGGTGGTAACCGAAGCCATGGTCATGGGAATGAAGGCCGGTGCGGTCATTGTGGATGTGAGCATTGATCAAGGTGGCTGTTTTGAGACTTCCAAGCTAACCAACCATACCCAACCGGTCTTTGAACAACACGGTGTGGTCCATTATGGGGTTCCCAATATCCCATCACGGGTTTCGCAAACGGCTTCCGAATCCCTTAGCAATATTTTGACCCCCATCTTGTTGGAAGCGGGTCAGCGGGGTGGGGCTGAGGCCTTGCTCTGGCTGGAACAGGGCTTGAGGGCAGGGGTGTATTGCCATCAAGGCCACCTTACCCAAAGGCATTTGGGAGAGACCTATCATTTGCCTTGGACCCATTTGGAGACCTTGATGGGTTCCGGTATGTAACCCTGGCCATGGAAAAAGCACCTTTTAGCGGGCCTTTTGACAAAATCCGCATCCTGTTTAACTTTTTTTAAAAAAAGTTCCACAAAAATTTGAAAATACCAAATTCCCTCCTACTTTTGTTTAACAATTCACCTCAAAGGTTAAACAAATGGAAAATTCCTTCACCGATCAAGTTGCCGCCCACGCACTCGCGCTCAAAGGTTACGCCTTGTTTTTGACCCAAAACAGGGACGATGCCCACGATTTGTTGCAAGAAACCTATCTCAAAGCCTTCTCCAACCGCGAACGCTTTGCACCGGATACCAATCTCAAGGGGTGGCTTTACACTATTATGAAGAATACCTTCATTAACAATTACCGCCGCAAGGTGAAGCGCAATACCTTCTCGGACCAGACCGAGCAAGACTATTATATCAATCAACCCAGTCAGCATATCCCCAACCAAGCCGAGTCCAAAATGGTTATGGAAGATTTGAATGCTGCCATTGCCGTGCTGCCCTTTGAGTTGAGGGAGGCCTTCATGCTTAATTTTCGTGGACATAAATACCAAGACATTGCCGACCAGTTTGGAATTCCAATCGGTACGGTCAAAACACGGATTCACCTTGCGCGCAAAGCTTTGAAGCGTAAACTCTCGGTTTATGGTGACCTTTATGGGCTAAATGCAGCGTAATTCTGCATGTCATTGCCCAATGCCCACTGCTACCAAAATAATTGTTATAGGATCCGGTTTTGCGGGCCTATCTGCTGCCTGTGTTTTAGCCTCTGAAGGTTATCAAGTTCAGATTTTAGAGAAAAACCAAAAGCCCGGCGGAAGAGCCAGGGTCTTGGAGGCTGAGGGTTTTCGCTTTGATATGGGGCCCTCATGGTATTGGATGCCCGATGTTTTTGAAGATTTCTTTGCACTCTTTGGGAAGAAGGTTTCCGATTACTACGATTTGGTTCGATTGGATCCTGCATACACCATCGTTTATGGCCCTGGTGATCAATTGGTTGTTCCTGCGGATCTCCAGGCTTTGGAGGAAATCTTCGAGTCCTACGAAAAAGGCGCTGCCCTCAAGTTGAGATCATTCCTCCGACAGGCTGCCTACAAATACGAAGTTGGAGTCAAGGATTTGGTCTTCAAACCGGGCAGGTCTATTACAGAGTTTCTTAGCCCCAAGCTCTTATGGGATGTGTTGCGTATGGATGTTTTCAGTTCCATCGCCTCGCATGTTCGCTCGCATTTCAAACATCCCCACCTGGTCAAAATGATGGAGTTTCCGGTGCTTTTTTTGGGAGCTACTCCACAGAATACTCCTGCCTTGTACAGCCTAATGAATTATGCTGATTTGGGCTTGGGCACCTGGTACCCCATGGGAGGCATGGGCAAAATTGTCGATGCCATGGTCTCCCTCGCCCAAGAACTTGGCATTGAAATACTCTATGGTAAGGAGGCCTTATCGGTAGGATGCCAAGGCAATCATGTCAAAACGGTTGAAACCAATGACGGGGTATTTCATGCCGATGCGGTGGTGGTAGGATCGGATTACCGTCACTTTGACCAGGAAATCCTCCCTGTTCAACACCGGAATTACAGCCACCGCTATTGGGAGCAAAGGACTTTGGCGCCTTCCAGCCTCCTTTTTTATATCGGTTTATCCCGACAAATTCCTGGACTGACTCATCATACCCTCTTCTTTGACGAAGACTTTGGTTTGCATGCCGAGGAAATATATGCCCGTCCCCAATGGCCCAGTAAGCCCTTGTTTTACACCTCTCTCGCCTCCAAGACCGACCCAACGGTGGCCCCTGAGGGCATGGAAAATCTGGTTATTTTAGTCCCTTTGGCCCCAGGGCTTCAGGACAGCGAAGATATCCGAGAGCGGTACTACTCTTTGATCATGGATCGCTTCGAGCGATTGACCGGGCAGCCTGTTCGGGACTGGGTGGTGTACAAGAAATCTTATGCCCACAACGATTTCGTCAAGGACTATCATTCTTTCAAAGGTAATGCCTACGGATTGGCCAATACCCTAAGGCAAACCGCCATTCTCAAACCATCGCTCAAACACCGCAGCCTCAGCAATTTGTATTTCTGTGGTCAACTGACGGTGCCTGGTCCAGGCGTTCCCCCCTCCCTGATCTCCGGGAGGGTCGTTGCCAAAGAGCTGATCAAAGAATGGCCAAACCAATAGGGGTTTTGGTTTGTTTATTCGATAAAATTGTTTAGCTTCGCCAAAGATTTCTATGCTCAGTCTTTACCGCGACACCAATTTTGCTATTTCCCGCCTAATCACCCGGAAATACAGCACCTCGTTTTCACTGGGCATCTTGGCTTTTCAGCCCTCCTTCAGAGCTCCAGTTTATTCTATTTACGGATTTGTACGGTACGCAGATGAAATCGTGGATACCTTTCACGATTACGATAAGGCCATGTTGCTGGATGAATTCCGCAGGGATACGTACTTGGCCTTGGAAAGAGGAATTAGTCTGAATCCTGTATTGGATGCGTTTGTTCAAACCGTGCGTCAATACGAGATCGGTACAGATTTGATTGATGCATTTTTGGATAGTATGGCTATGGACTTGCGTCATGTGACCTATGCACAAGATTCCTACGAGACTTACATTTACGGGTCTGCTGAGGTGGTGGGTTTGATGTGTTTGCGTGTTTTTTGTTACGAACAAGCAGGACTTTACGAAGAATTGCAAAAAGGCGCTAGGGCTTTGGGTGCCGCTTTTCAGAAAGTTAATTTTTTGCGTGATTTGAAGGATGATTACCAAGGCCGTGGACGAACCTATTTCCCGAACCTAAACCTTGGTTTTCAATTGGATAGCCATTCCAAAAAAGAAATTGAGAAGGATATCCAACAAGATTTTAATCAGGCCTATGAGGCCATTATGCGCTTACCTCGCGGGGCTCGTATTGGGGTCCTTACCGCCTATCGATTTTACAAGAATTTGTTTCGTAAAATCCAACAGGCATCGTCCGAACAAATTCTTATGGAGCGCATTCGGATCTCCAATGCAGAGAAAGCCGCGTTGTTGTGCTATTCGGTGTTGAAACATAAGCTTACCTAGTTTTTGACGGCGCTGCTTTGGTTGTCGTTTCTCCCATGGGCATGGGGGGCGGGTCCGACGAAGGGTCCATTGACCTTGGAGGCTTATTTTGAGGCGGCCCAATACCCTTTCACCGCATCCCATTTCAAGGCAATCTTTGGAGAAGGCAGGCCTTCCGAGCAATCGAATCCTGGTTTTGCTGGGGCTTACCGTGGCCTTTTAGCCCGCGATGGCCGCTCTCCGCTCTCACGCCTGGAAAACGCCAAAGCGGCTTCGTTGCTTTTGAATCAAGCGGTAGCGCGGGATGGGTCCGATCCCCGATGGAGGCTGTTGAGACTAATCCTTGAGGCTGAAATGCCGAGTTGGTTGGGTCTGTCGCCGCATGTTCAAGAAGATAGGGCCTTTCTGAATAGTCTTTTGTCAAAGAGGAGCATCGAGGGTAGGTTCCAAAATGGACTTAGAAGTTCCGAGGATTGGTCAAAATTTTATAAAAATTGACATTTTTAGATTTTTGATGGTTTATCTTCGGTAGAGTATTTTAATTCCCATTCCTTTTTAAGGTCATCGCTCCAAGGTTTTTTGCTCACGAGGTCTAATTCCTATAGGTTTCTTTATTCTTGATCATTAGAATTTTTTACTATGTCGGAGCACAAGAGGGGATCAAGGACTAAAGAGTCATTTTCAAGCAAAGCACGGGTTGCTGTGGTGGGTGGGGGAATAGCAGGTATGGCCGCTGCAGCCCGATTAGCCTATGCGGGTTGCAAGGTGGTGCTTTTTGAGGCCAATGCCGAGTTGGGCGGAAAGGTTAGCGAGCGGAGGAGCAATGGATTTCGCTTTGATTGCGGGCCCTCTCTTTTCACTTTGCCCCAGACCTTGGAGGATTTGTTCGAGGATTGTGGCAAAGACCTCTCCAATTACATGCGGTATGATCGGCTGGACCTCCTGACTAGGTACCATTACGCCAACAATGCTTGGGTTGATGCTTGGGTTGATCAAGAAAAATTTAGCCAAGAACTGTACGATAAGTTTAACGAAGACCCTTCCAAGGTCATGCGTTACCTCAGGCGGGTAAAGTGGTTGTACGAATTTACGGCTCCTGTTTTCTTGGAGAGGTCCATACACCGCCGTGCTGAACTTTGGACTTTTGCTAACCTCATCAAGGTTTTAGCTTTGCCTTTCATTGGGGCCTTCCAAAGTTTGTATCGTTTTAACAAAAGTCATTTTGATAAGGAACGGACTGCTCAAATGTTCTCCCGAGTGGCGACATACAACGGCTCCAATCCCTACCAAGCTCCCGGTACTTTGGCCTTGATCAACCATGTAGAATATGGTATAGGGGCCTATTATCCACATGGGGGCATGATCGCGATTCGGGACGCCTTGGCCGCGCTCCTCAATGATTTGGGTGTGGAGGTACGGTTAAGTACCAAAGTGGATAAATTTCATGTTTTCCAAAACAGAGTCCTAGGGGTTAAAGTCAAGGATGAGAAAATAGCTTTTGACCGGGTGGTGTCGGCATTGGATATTGCGTATGCCAAAGAATATCTATTTTCCAGGGATTTGATGGAACCCAAAATGCGGTCCAAGAGTTTGGGGATGTCCGCCATGGTTTTTCAATGGGGGATTAAGGGGAATTTCCCGCAATTGGATTTGCACAATGTTTTCTTTTCCAAGAAGTACCGCAAGGAATTTGATAGCATGTCCCGCTTGCAGCCTTACCACGATCTTACCCTGTATGTGTACGTGAGCTCCAAGCGCAAGGCCGATGATGCGCCTCAAGGTCATGAAAACTGGTTCGTGATGGTGAATGTTCCTTGCGATCAAAAGCAGGATTGGGATAAAATTCGTGATTTCACCCGCAAGTCTATTTTGCAACGCCTCTCTTTGGATTTGGGTTGTGATGTTGAATCGTTGATTGTGAACGAAAATATTATGACTCCACTGCATTTCGAAAAAGCAACCCGAACGTATGCGGGGGCCTTGTATGGGCAGCATTCTAATTCAGTTTTTTCGGCGTTTCGTCGTTACCCCAACAAACACCCTCGTATTCACGGCCTTTATTTCTGTGGGGGCTCGGTGCATCCCGGAGGAGGTATTCCCATTTGTTTGCATTCAGCCAACATTAGTTCGCGCTGGTTGTTGGATGGTCTTCGGAAATCCCGTAGCCGATCGCGCAGGAATTCCAAGCGCAGCTCCAGGAATGGAGAATAAGGCCAGCTTACGGGTCTTGGAATGGTGTAAATCCATTCCTATTCTTTGGTGGATATGGCCACTGGTCTTTGTGGCAGGGGGCGTAGGTGGACTCGTTCAGGGTACCCGGGATTTTTTTGCGGGATTTACTTTTCCTGTGTTGGTAATAGGCGCCTTATGGGTGCTGTGGTCATCACGTGAGCAGTGTAGCCCTCAAGCTTGGAATGCGTTGATAATATGTTATATTATAGGATTTACCAGCGAATGGCTGGGCGTAGCCACGGGTCTAATTTTTGGACCCTACGGGTACGGCAACTTACTTGGCCCCAAACTAATGGGGGTTCCTCCTTTGATAGGACTTAATTGGGTGATCTTGGTTTGGGCCGCATACTCGGTGCGGCCATCGCCGGACCATGCGTGGTTAGCCGCTTTGGGGGTGGTTTTTATGGACTTGATCTTGGAGCCCGGGGCTACCGCCTTGGGGTTTTGGACATGGCAGCACCGTCCGGTTTTGGGCCAACCATGGTCCACTCTGCTGGTTGCGCCTCTACAGAATTATGCTGCTTGGGGAATCTTAGCCTGGGTGATGATTCGGGTTTTGGGAAGGAAATCATTGGGAGTACCTGTTGTTATGCCCTCGAGAACCGCCATTTTTTATACAACATGTATGCTGCTGTATTTTGGAATATTGCTATTGGGTAAATTCATGGGGACCTTCAATTAATTTTTTTTGAAATGGCCCTTCCTTGATGTGCGGTTTATTTTAAACTTTCTACCCAAACGGTTTCCCTCCAATAGATCTTATTGCCCTTGGAAACTTGGAGGGCGCTTGTTCACAAAGGCTTCCATGCCTTCTTTCTGGTCTTGGGTCGCAAACAGCAGATAGAAATTTTTGCGCTCAAATTCCAGACCTTCGCTAAGGCCAAAGTCTTGGGCTTTGAGGACCGCCTCTTTGGCAAGGCGAACGGCAAGCGGCGCTTTTTCGGCGATGTCAGCAGCCAATTTAAGGGCTTCTTCCAAGTAGATTTCCACGGGGACCACCTTGTTGACTAAGCCAAGTTCGTAGGCCCTTCCTGCCGCGATTGGTTTCCCAGTAAGGACCATTTCCATAGCCGCGACTTTACCAATTTGCCGAGTTAAACGTTGGGTGCCTCCAGCACCGGGCATGATGCCCAACATTATTTCCGGTTGTCCAATGCGGGTGCTTTCGGAGGCGATGACCATATCGCAATGCATCACCAGCTCGTGGCCCCCTCCCAAGACAAACCCCGAAACAGCGGCAATCAAAGGCTTTTTGAGGCGACGAATCTGTTCCCATGTGCTGAATTGATCGATGCGTAGCATATCGATAGCCGATTTGTCGCTCATTTGGTGGATATCGGCTCCGGCGGCAAAGGCTTTGTCATTGCCCGTGAGGACCATGACTCGAACCGTGGGGTCTTGGTCAAGGGCCTGCAAAGCGTCCCGTAATTCGGCCATGAGTTCCAAATTAAGGGCATTAAGCTCCTTGGGTCGGTTAAGCCGCAACAGCGCAACTCCGGGCCGTACTTGATTTTCAACCAGAACAAAGTGATTTTTCATGCTCAAAATTAGGATGATTGCGAAGGTTAGCCTATTAGCGGGTACGCGGGTTAGTTTTGTGAGCGTTACCCCTTTCTCGTATGACTAGCAAATTACTACGTCAAAGCATCATCCTTACCGCATTCCTTTCTTTTTGGAGCATCCATACATGGGCTCAATTGGTCCTGCCTCAACCTTCTCCACGGTGTGGAAGCAGGCTCGCCATGGGGGTGACCGATATGGAAATCGACTTTGGATCTCCGGCAGTGAATGGCCGTGTTATTTGGGGTGGGCTGGTGCCCTACGATGAAATTTGGCGAAGCGGGGCCAACGCCGCAACCTGGGTTTCATTCAGCACGGAGGTAAGTTTCGGAGGACAAACCGTGAAGGCGGGCAAATATGCCTTGTACATCATTCCCAGAGCCGGCAAAGCCTGGACGGTCGCCTTGAATTCGAACGAAGGCCAATGGGGTTCTACCTCTTTCAAAGAAAATCTCGATATCGTTCGTGTTGAAGCTTCCCCTTTCAAAGCGACTTCCTTCAGGGAGCGCCTTGCCTTTGATTTGGAATTTATCAATGCTTCATCGGCCAATCTTTGTTTGCATTGGGAAAATATGCAGTTGGTGATTCCTATCAGTGCCGATACCAAAACACTAGGAATGAACAACGTGCGTAAATTTTTCGCCGATCGCCCCGGCGATTGGTACCCCTGTGCCAATGCAGCCATCTTTGCCTTGGAGCAAGGGAACGATCAGGCCTATGCCTTGGATTTGGCCCTCAAAGCCGTTCGCTTGAACGGGGAGCATTTCTATCCGCGTTGGACCTTGGCCAGGGTGCATGCGGCCAAAGGAGAGTATCGTGAGGCAGCGGAACAGGCCGAACAAGCCAGGCTCAAAGGCGAGGCCGAGAATTCCGATTGGTACCTGGGCAACGCGACCGACATTGCTGCTCGCAAAGCCGAATGGTCGGCCAAGGCGACTCCGGTACCGCCATCCGGGAAGAAGAAAGAAAAGTAATTATCGCGGGGCAGATCATGCGGGTATTTTCCCTGGCGCTCATCGCGCTGTTAGGGTGTTTGGGTAGCGCTTTGGCGCAAGGAGGATACGGTTACCGCCAAGGTTGGACGCAGGATCGCATCCGGGAAGAGATCCGTGGATTGGGTGTTACAGGCTCAGTTCTGTACGTGGCGGCCCACCCCGATGACGAGAATACCCGTCTATTGTCTTGGCTGGCCAACGAGGCCCGATGCCGAACGGCGTACCTTTCCTTGACCCGCGGTGATGGGGGACAAAATTTGTTAGGAGAACATACCGGCTACGACCTTGGCCAGGTAAGAACACAAGAGTTGTTAGCAGCTCGAAGGGTGGATGGGGCAGCACAGTTTTTCACGAGAGCCAATGACTTTGGTTATTCCAAAAGTCCTGAAGAAACGTACACCCATTGGGATAAGGAACAAATTTTGAAGGATGTGGTTTGGGCGATTCGCCTATTCAAACCCGACTTAATCGTGACGCGATTCAGTCCCCTGCCAGCAGCCACGCATGGCCATCATACGGCCTCGGCCCAATTGGCCGTGGAGGCCTTCTTCGCAGCGGCCGACAGCAGTCGATTCCCGGATCAACTCCAAAACGTGACGGTTTGGCAAGCCAAAAGGGTGGTTTGGAACACCAGTTGGTGGTTTTACGGCCGCCAAGACTACGACAAAAGTCAATTGCTCCGCCTCAACGTGGGGGGATATAATCCACGCTTGGGCTTATCCTATGGGGAGATGGCCGCCGAAAGCCGTTCCATGCATCAAAGCCAGGGCTTTGGATCCGCCAGGCAGCGGGGCAGCGAATGGGAATATTTCCAGTGGCTGGCGGGGGATACGGCCAAGGTGAGTCCGCTGGAAGGTTGCCTACGCTCGTTGGAAGCGGGTCCCCCCACGGCGCTGTGGTCGGCTTACCGCAGCGAATGGGAAAAACTGAATATCCTGAGCCAAGGTGCATGGTCCACCCGATGGGCTCATTCCTTAATCCAAATGCGTTTGTTGTTGGATTCGATGTCCAAGATCAACGGGTTGAATGCGGAAGATTCCCTTTGGGTGAATGAGCGCAGAGTACACATAAACCAAATCTTGCTAGAGACGCTGGGGATATGGGAAGAGGCGGTGGCCTCGAACGCCAAGGCGGTTCCAGGGGATAGTTTGGATTTTGAATGGCATCGTCTGCGACGATTGCCTGTTCACGATGTAGGCTGTTCGCTTCGCTCCTTGAAATTATGGGGCTTGGATTCGAATTTTCAATACCGTGTCCTGAAGGAGTGGGATACGGAACTTTCCGGGTTCTCCAAGGTGGATTCTATGTTCTCCAAGGCGGATTCCTTGAAATTGGGGTATTTGGAGTTCCTAGAAGAAGATTCCTTAGCGAAAAATAAGTTCAAAGCGTTCTTGCCAAACACTTTGCGATATGCTGGCCCATTTTGGAAGGCAAGTCCCAATGAAACAGCGTTTTATGCGGCCCATGATACCATGGCTCATCGCAACGAAACTCCACCTTCCTTCGTGTTGGAAACGGTGAGAACCTTGGTCCACGAAGGTAATTCTGTGGATATTGTTAGCAAATTGCCCTTGCATTATAAATGGACCGATCCGGTCTTGGGCGAACGTTACAAGCCGGTGGAGACTGTCCCGGCATATCAAATACGTTTGGATGCGCCACGGTATTATGCAACGGATGCTCGCTCTGAAATTCGAATGCAGCTTGCCCTTCGAATCGAACCCGGACCGCTTCGGCAACGTTATCCGGATACGATCAAATTGGATCTGTGGGCCTGGCCGGCCGGATGGGTGGTCCTGTCCAAACCCATGATCCTGGAAACCCCTCAAACCGATACCCTCTACACGTTGGACGTGATCCTGCGCGATGTTTCCAAGGGCAAAGGAGAAGAAGGGCTCCTGCTTCCTGGACTTTGGCGTGCAGAGCAAGGCTCGTGGTGGCCGATTCCTGTTCACGGTATTCAGCAAATTGAATACAACCATATTCCGGTTTTGACCAGAACCGAGGAGGTTACCGCCTCCTTGATTCGCCTCAAAGTGGCCAAGCCCACAGGAACCGTGGGCTATCTGCGAGGGGCAGGGGATGCCTTACCTCAAGCGCTGAGGGTGATGGGGTACAAGGTGACGGATTTGGATCCTGCCTCGGTGACTCTTGAGCAATTGAAGGTATGCCAATCGGTGCTGATTGGGGTTCGTTTTTACAATACCTATGCCAACGCAGGGAATCTTCATCCCGTGTTGATGGAGTATGCCCGGCTAGGCGGCCATGTGATTGTGCAATACCAAACCACTGCTAATTTGTTATGGAAACAAATGGGTCCCTTTCCCCTCAAGATTGGCAGGGGACGTGTGACCGAAGAGCGTGCCGCGGTGGAATTTCTGGACGAAAAACATCCGTTGTTGAGCAACCCCAATCCAATTACTTCGCAGGACTTTGAGGATTGGGTCCAAGAGAGGGGTTTGTATTTTGGCGAGTCATGGGACCCGCGTTGGAAGCCATTGTTACGAATGCGCGATAGCGGCAACACCGAACTGGATCAGGATGGGGCCTTGCTAACCACTCGTTATGGACGTGGTGCGGTGACCTATTGCGGTTTGGCCCTTTTTAGGCAATGTGGCGAGGGGGTCAAGGGAAGCTATCGCTTGCTTCAAAATTTGGTATCTTATGCCCCAAGACCCTGATGTTCAAGCTTCTCGCCCTTGGCCACGCAGATACCTGGCCATGTTGCTCTATTGGGCTGCCTTTATCGTGCTGCTTTATGCGCTAACCCCTTAACACCATGAATGGCTTGGATTGGGGAGTCCTTCTGGGGACTCAGGCACTCATTTTGGTTTACGGACTTTGGTCAATGGGTCATCAATCCGGTTCGGAGAATTACCTGAGAGCAAGGACCCAAAGTGGATGGACGGTGGGCTTGAGCATCATGGCAACCCAAGCCAGTGCGATTACCTTTCTTTCGGCCCCCGGCTTGGCCTATACCCAAGGCCTGGGATTTGTACAATTTTATTTGGGCTTGCCTTTGGCTATGATATTGATTTCGGCCTTCATCCTTCCCAAGTATTATCGATTGAATGTGTACACGGCGTATGAATTCTTGGAGTCTCGATTTGACGGACGCGTTCGGCGTTTGGCGGCCTTTTTGTTTCTGACCCAAAGGGGTTTAGCAGCAGGGTTGACCATCTATGCCCCGGCTTTGATTTTGAGTACCGTATTGAATTGGAATTTAATTTGGACGAATCTTTTGACGGGCTTGGTGGTTTTGGCCTATACCTTGAGCGGAGGATCCAAGGCGGTGGCCAGAACCCAGGTCCTGCAAATGGGAATCATCCTCATGGGCATGGGCTTGGCGGCATGGTGGATGATTCGTGGCCTGCCGGAACAATGGTCCATCAAGGATGCCTGGGATTTGGCGGCCTTAAGTGGCAGAACGGAGGCCTTGGTATGGCGTTGGAATTGGGAAGACAAGTACAGCCTTTGGACAGGTTTGTTGGGTGGCGGATTTCTGATGTTATCCTATTTCGGGACCGACCAAAGTCAGGTTCAACGCTATTTGGGAGGGCAATCCTTGGAGGAGAGTCGTCGAGGTCTTGCGCTCAATGCGGTGTTTAAATTGCCGATGCAATTGCTTATTTTGATGATAGGGGTCTTGATGTTTGCTTTCTACGTCATTGAGTTACCGCCGGTGAATTTCAAATACCCGGAACTTGAATCCGTCGAACACCGCAGCGAGGCATTGCAGCGCCGATCCTTGGCCATGGCATGGCAAAGCTCGCCGGAAGGTGCTCTCAAGGATAGCCTGGCCCGGGTCGTGGTCGTCAGCAACCATCGCGTGGATTCGATACGCCTGGCATCGCAGGCGCTAAGGACCAAGGCCACTCCTCAAGAAGATTTCAACGATACCAATTTCATTTTCATTCGTTATGTTTTGAACCACTTACCGGTAGGCCTGGTTGGCCTTCTGATTTCCATGGTTTTCTGCGCTTCCATGTCCTCAACCTCAGCAGAATTGAGCGCCTTATCCACTACAACGCTGGTGGACTTTTATACCCGCGATGCGGCTCCCAAGGATTTCCTTGAAAGCCCCAAGGCGATGGGGATGGGAAGGTGGTTCACCTTGGCATGGGGTTTCTATGCCATAGGGTTTGCCATGGTGGCCCAGCATTTGGGGACCTTGATCGAGGCGGTCAATGTGCTCGGTTCCTTGGTTTACGGCACCATCCTGGGCATCTTTCTGACGGCTTTCTTCACCCAAAGGGTTGGTTCCAAGTCCGTACTCCTTGCCGCCTTGGTTACGGAATTGCTGGTTCTTTTTTTGTTCTGGGGGATGGAAGTGCCCTACCTATGGCTCAATATGGTAGGGGCCTTGGCCGTTCCTATTCTTTCCCTCGTTTGGGAATTTTGGGCGTTGCAGGTATCTTCACGCACCTCATCCAAAACGCAGTTCATCCAAAAGTAAACCAAAC
>VHBD01000018.1 GCA_016872125.1 Sphingomonadales bacterium | reverse complement strand
TGCGGTGGCAGGACTCAACCTCGGCGGAGGCAAAGCCGTCATCATTGGAAATTCTCGGACGGACAAATCCGAAGCAATGTTCAGAGCCTACGGTCGTTTTGTGAATTCACTTTCCGGCAAATACATCACTGCCGAAGATGTAGGAACCTCCAAAACCGATATGGCGTGGATCGCTTCGGAGACACCCCATGTTAGCGGTTTGCCTGAAAGCATGGGCGGATCCGGTGATCCATCTCCAGTGACCGCCTTCGGCGTTTACATGGGCATGAAAGCGGGTGCCCAAACGGTTTTTGGAACAAACGATCTGGCAGGCCGCCGTGTATTGGTTCAAGGAATCGGTAACGTAGGCAGCTATTTGATTGACCATTTGATTTCGGAAGGGGCCAAGGTTTACATATCCGACATCTATGATCCCGCCATCGAAGCCTTAATGAAGAAATATCAAGGCCTTTCCGTGGTTAATCCCGCTTTGGTTTCTGAAACCGATGTGGATATTTATGCCCCATGCGCATTGGGCGGAACATTGAACAGGGAATCCATTCCATTGTTGCGTTGCAGCCTCATTGCAGGTGGAGCGAACAACCAATTGGCTGAAGAGTCGGATATGCAAAGGCTCATGGACCGCAGCATAGCCTATGCTCCTGATTTTGTGATTAACTCAGGAGGACTCATCAATGTTTATGCCGAAATCAAGGGTTATAACCGGGATTGGGCCATGGAGCAAACTCGCAACATATATCAACAAACACTCGCGATTTTTGAACAGGCCAGCAACGATAAGTTAAGCACCAACAAGGCAGCAATTCAATTGGCCCAAAAGCGTTTGTCCTCTGTTTCATCATGATCAACCGACACCATCTGCGCGTTAAACTTCTTCAATGGATTTTTGCGAGCAGGCAACAGGGGCAGAACGATTATGCGTTAGTCACCCAGCAATTTCAGAATTCTGCCACTCTTTCGCTACGATCTTTGATCATGGCATTCGTTCTCTTGGAACGTTTGATGCAATACGCTAATCTCCGTGACGAGGAACGTTCCGGCAAACTTCTTGAAAGAAATCGACAAAGCGGCCCAGGGCATGCTTTGGCAAATAATCCTTTGGCAGAACAACTTGAGAAAGACCCTTTATACCGCAAGGCTTTGCAGATCTGTGCTGTGGGGCAATTGGAAGTGACTCCTGATATGTTGCGAGCTCTATTTGATAACATTAACGAAGGCAAATGCGTTGGGACCAAAATAGGATTCGAAGAACTTCGAGAGATTACAGGCATCAAAACAATTTTTGAGAAATGTATTTCCTCGGGAGATTGGTACAACCCTTGGCAATCCGAACACAATTTGTATTGGGATTCGGATCGTTACCTAATCGACCGCCAAGTACTGCAAATTTTGTTGAAGTTATCGGAGGGAGAAGGTTTTCCTGATGCTCAGGGTATCCTCAAGGCATGGCAAAGCGACGATCGATTGGTTAGTACCATGTTCAAAGAATTGCTTCAGGATTCGACCGCATATCAATCCCTGATTGAAGCCCACACAGGGCAATGGGACCCTGATAGGCTGGCTCGCGTTGATTTTTTGATTTTGCAAATGGCCTGTGTGGAACTGAGCCTCTTTCCGGAGATCCCTGTCAAGGTGACCATCAATGAATACATTGAATTAGCCAAAGTTTATTCGACTCCTCAGTCGGCAGCCTTTGTGAACGGGTTGTTGGACAAAATCAAAGCGGATATGCAGCAAATGGGATTGATCTCGAAAAGCGGCCGTGGCTTGGTTGAGTCGTGAAATTGATGCAAATAATTACACATAGAATGTTGAAACAAATTTTTACTTTATTCAGGATTCCTCAGTTGATAAATCTTGGTTTGGTCTTGTGGATCACTTGTGGTTTTCTTGGAACAGCTTGTCAGCACCAAAGCGAGCCCGGAAAGCTGAATGCAGAGGATGTGGATCTGCCGGTAGATCCCGATGGTCAGACTGATCAAAAGTCCTTACCCGTTATGGCTTTTGACAAAGCACTACACGATTTTGGGGATATTAAAGCAGGGGAAAAGGTCTCGTATTCTTTCCGTTTTGTCAATCGTGGGCGTCGTGATTTGATCATTCAAAATGCCAGCGGATCTTGCGGTTGCACCGTCCCCGACTTTCCCAAAGAACCCATTCCCCCAGGTCGAGAGGGTTTTATCAGGGTTCTATTTAATTCTGAAGGCAAAAACGGAATTCAAGAAAAACAGGTTACCGTGCTTGCCAACACCCTTCCCAATACCAATGAAATACGAATCAAGGCCAGTATCATTCCCTAAAAATTTTAATCTTTAAATTTTTCATAAACTTTAATTATGAACCTCTTTACTTTCTTCTTAATGTCCCCTCCCCCGTCCGGTGCAGGTGCTCCTGCTCCTTGGATGCAGTTGTTGCCATGGGCTGCCATTTTTGTGGTATTCTATTTCTTTATGATTCGCCCTCAATCGGTCAAGGCCAAAGAGGAGAGGAAGTTTCGAGACAATCTCCAAAAAGGCGACCGTGTCGTGACCATCGGAGGAATGCACGGTAAAATAGCCGAGACCTCCCCCGAATGGATCATCCTTGAATCCGAATCACAAGCCAAGTTCAAGGTAGAGCGTTCCGCCATCTCCAAGGAAACGACTTTGAACGCTTATCCTCCGGCAAGTAAGTGAACAAGAGGGTCGGCCTGACCGGGAATATGGGGTCGGGCAAAACGTTGGTTGCAGAAATTTTCACTCATTTGGGCATCCCTGTTTACAACGCTGATGAACGAGCTCGTACCCTCATGAGCGAGCCTGGCCCACTCCAAAATGCAATCGTCAACCTCTTGGGATCCGGAGCCTACCGGGACGACGGAATGCTTGACCGAACTTACATTGCCAAGCATGTTTTTCAGGATGCGTCCCTGCTGCAAGGCTTGAACAAGTTGGTTCATCCTGCCGTCGCTGCCGATTCTGAGCAATGGGATGCATTGCAAAGTGCACCTTATACGTTACACGAAGCTGCTCTATTGGTGCAAAGCGGTTCATCCGTGCAGATGCGTTGCAATATCTTGGTCTCTGCCCCGGAGCAGTTGCGCATCGATCGTGTCCGCCAGCGCAACGGGTGGTCGGATTCAGAGATCTTGGATCGACTCAAACATCAATGGAGCGAAGAACAACTAAGCCCCCACTGCAGCTACAGCATTATCAACAACGGCACCCACTCCTTAATTGAGCAGGTGATTGGTATTCATCGCTTGATCCTTCGAGATTTGGGGAAATAGTTGGTGACCTTATCTCCGTTCTTGTGCATCCAGCCTAACCCCAACCCTCGGTAAGTCATAAGATTCCATCCGTCTCGCAAATCCCCCATTTGCAACGGCTGACCCTGGAGGTACCAGCTGACCAACGGTTCTTCCAAGGAAATTTCATGATAAAAGAAGCCCTTTGCATCAAGTTGGGACTGCAATGCTAAGGTTCGACGGCGACCTAAGGCATGGGCGAGATCTTGACTGGGTACACCCTCTTTGGACCATAGCAATAGGCCGTCACGCATGATCTTCACATGCTTGGGTAAATGTGCATTAAGCAAAGCGGTTCTTTCTTCTATCGTCGTAATAGAATGGATGTTCATGGCAACAGACTCGTAAGGTAAATTCACTTTCTCTTGGGCCTTTCTCATCACAGCGCAGAAAAAACCCTCTCCTGCGACCTTACCCGGAAGGGCCCACCATGCGGAACTCCCTGCCGGCCATTCCTTGTCGATGGCCGAAGCCGAGATAAATCCCCATTCATCAGGGATTTGCAGCTCCATTAACTCCATAACACCGCTTGAGATCCAAGGCCTTATCATCGCTGTATTTTCGGAGAAACCAAAGGTGCACGTGCAGTAAATCATCCATCCACCTGGACGTAAGCTTTGAATCAAAGAGGCCAGAATAGGCTGTTGGATTTGTGAACAAGCCTCGCATTTGCCCAAGGACCAGTCCTTGATCGCCTCTTGGTTTTTGCGAAACATACCCTCTCCGCTGCAGGGAATATCCACCAAAATTCCATCCCATAGGTTGGGAACTTTTCCCCACTCGGTGGCATCCGCATTGGTGACGATCACTTGAGATGACCCGGTCCTTGATACCGTTTCCAGCAAGGTTTCCAAGCGGTCTTGTTGGGGTTCCGATGCGACGAGCAAGCCTTCTGGAGCTAAGTGTTGAAGCAACGTGAGGGTCTTACCACCGGGTGCGGCACAAGCATCCAAGATCAGATTCATTGCCAAACCTGATGCGCGTAATTTTGATAGAAGAAAATCCAAGAGAAGGCCCGAGGCCTCTTGTACATGCCAGGCCCCTGCCTGATATCCGGGATAAAAATGAATGGGATGTGACTCGTCCTCTCGTTTTCGATGGAACCACTGCGCCGCTGGGCACCATGGAACGACCCCAATGCTTTCGAAGCCCCTCATTTCTCGGGGGTCGATTTCGTCCAAAACCCTAAGCGTCCTGGGAGCAGGCTCGGTAGAATAAAGTTCGTCAATCAGATCTTCGGCTGCTGACCCAAATTCGACCCGCAGCCTTTCAAGAAATGGAAGTGGTAAATTTCGAGAGAGCACCCTCCAAGACTGGAAAACTATGGCTTGGTACCTTGGCTCTTGGCACCCTCCCGCTTCTTTTTCATTTCCAACATCATGTCGTTCATTTTGAGGCGAGCATACAATTGTTGCAGAGAAATCATGGTGTTGTTATCATCAGGTTGCAATTCGTGTGCCTTTTCAAGAACAGGCCTTGCTTTTTCGAAGGCAGCCTTGGCTTTGGCATCTGCGGCTTCGAATTCTTTTTGTTTGGAGAAGGGGATTTTATCCGCTTGGTTGGCGATTTCCGCCGCGGCATTGAAGTACATGGCCCCTAGATTGTAGTAGGGGTCAAAATAATCAGCTTTGAGCTCGATCGCTTTTTTGTAATCGGCCTCTGCGAGATCTGATTTTTTGGTGTTATCATAAGCCGTACCGCGAGCGAAATACAAATTAACATTCGATGGATCCAAGGTAATTGCCGCAGTTAATTTCTCGATGGCCATTTCTTGCTTGCCCTGAATGAGGTAAATATTGAGCTCATCGATAACCAGTCCGATGTCGTTGGGATACGCGGTTCTACCCTGCTGCAAATAGGTCAAGGCGGCTGCGGTATCACCGGCGATTTTGGATAGTCTTGCCAGTTCAACGAATACACCGGGTTTATTGTAGCCGTGTGTGAGCAATGCCTGCCAATATTCCTTGGCCTTGGCGTTCTCGTTCATTTTTCCACAGGTCAATGCCGCATTGAACAAAACCGAGGTATCCTGAGGACTTACGCTCAGAAGTTGTTCGAAACGATATAGGGCTCCAGAATAATCTTTATTCACGTAGGCGTCCACACCTTCGTTGTAAAATCCCGCTTGTATGTTGAGTACCTTCTTGGATGCATCATCGCGGTGGTCATTTTTGGTGTCCAATTCAATGCATCGACGATAGGATTCCCAGGCTATATCCAAGGCTTCAGGGAATTTGGGAGCCCATGCAGTATCCCCGTAAATCCCCAAATACACCTCACCCCTATAAAACCAAGCTTTGGCAGAGTTTTGAGTTTTGGGATGCATGATAGCCTCATCAATGGACTGTTTGGCCTTATCGTATTCACCGTATCGAATATAGATAATAGCACTTTGGACCTTGTTGGGTTGGGCCATGGCAGTTATCAAGGAACACACCATAGCAAGAGTGAGAAGGATGGATTTCATTTGATTGAAATTGAATGTTATGAAGCGATATTACTAAATCTAATCAATGGGGATTAATGAATTTTCAAGGGGGATTCATGGGTTTGTTATCCTTAATCCTCGGAGCTTCCGAAGCCTGTTCCCTCTTGACCCGGAGGAGCGACACTTTCGGATTCAGTGGATTCGTCTTTTGCGACTCTGGCAACAGAGGCAATTTGGTCATCGCCATCTAGACGAATCAAGCGCACACCCTGGGTGGCACGACCCATGACTCTCAGGGATTCAACGCCGATACGTATTGCGAC
This sequence comes from Sphingomonadales bacterium, assembly GCA_016872125.1. Lineage (GTDB taxonomy): Bacteria > Bacteroidota > Bacteroidia > UBA7662 > UBA7662 > SYHX01. The sequence goes on along the minus strand of VHBD01000018.1, from coordinate 10,057 downwards.
ACCGCTTTTGTTGATGATCATCAAATCATCGCTGTCCTCCACCGCTTGCAAGGCGACGAGTTTACCGGTTTTGTCGGTAATGTTAAGAGTTCGGACTCCTTTACCGCCGCGGTTGGTCACCCGATAATCCTCCATTTCAGAACGTTTACCGTAGCCATTTTCAGAAACCACCAGCAAGGTGGTGGATGCCTGCTGAACGCAGACCATCCCGATTACTTCCTCAATGGATTCATCGCAGGTAATCCCCTTCACACCGGTTGCATTTCGGCCCATGGGTCTAACCTTGGACTCCGGAAAACGGATTGCCCGACCAGAACTTACTGCCATGATAATTTCAGACTGCCCATCGGTCAACTTCGCCTCTAGCAATTGGTCCCCATCATTGACGGAGATTGCGTTGATTCCGTTGGCCCTAGGACGACTGTAGGCCTCCAAAGTGGTTTTCTTGATAATACCGCTGCGGGTGCAGAAGACAATAAAATTATTTTCCAGATAGGCTCGGTCATCCAAACTTTGAACCGTGATATAAGCCCGGATTTTGTCATCCGAGGGGATTTGTAACAGATTCTGGACAGCTCTGCCCTTGGTGTTTTTGGCACCTTCTGGAATTTCGTAAACTTTCATCCAAAAACATCGACCGCGTTCAGTAAACAACAACATGTAATGGTGGGTAGAGGCCACGATCATATGCTCGATGAAATCTTCATCACGGGTGGCGCCTCCCATGGCCCCACGGCCTCCACGATGCTGGACACGGTATTCTGCGACAGGGGTGCGTTTGATATACCCCATGTGGGAAACGGTAACTACTACATCCTCTTCTTCGATCATATCTTCCATCCGGAAATCATCGGCAGCATAGACAATTTCGGAGCGGCGGGCGTCTCCGAATTTATCCTTTATTTCTGTGAGTTCGTCTTTGATAATTTGCATGCGCAGTCCTTCGTCGGAGATGATCGCCTTGAGCCTGGCAATCAGGGCCATAATCTCTGCGTATTCTTGGCGGATTTTGTCACGCTCCATTCCGGTAAGCCGCTGCAAGCGCAACTCAAGGATGGCCTTGGCCTGAATTTCACTCAAACCAAATTGCGATACCAAGCCTTCCTTCGCAATATCGGGGGTTGAAGACGCCCGAATCAAGGCGATAATTTCATCCAAATGATCCAGCGCGATGAGGTAACCCTCCAGGATATGTGCTTTTCGTTCCGCTTCAGCCAATTCATAGCGTGTTCGTCGCAAGACAACCTCGTGCCGATGATCCACAAAATGCCGGATCATGTCCAAGAGGTTCAAGGCCTGAGGCCTGCCTTTGACCAAGGCAATGTTGTTGACCGAAAATGAACTCTGCAGGGAGGTGTATTTGTACAAGTGGTTGAGCACGACAGAGGCCATCGCGTCTTTGCGTATTTCGTAAACGATACGCATACCGTCGCGATCCGATTCGTCGCGGATTTCGGAGATGCCTTCTAATTTCTTTTCGTTGACCAGATCACCGGTCTTCTGTAGCATATCCGCTTTGTTGACCAAATACGGGATTTCGGTGATAATAATTCGTTCACGCCCGCTATCCAGAACCTCGATGGAGGCTTTGGCTCGAATCACTACCCTACCCCTGCCGGTCAGCAGCGCTTCCCGAATCCCTCCGTAACCATACAGAATACCCCCTGTTGGAAAGTCCGGGGCTTTGACGTATTGCAGAAGGGCATCGCAAGGAATTTCTCTGTTGTCGATGTAAGCATGGATGCCATCGATAATCTCGGACAGATTATGTGGCGCCATGTTGGTCGCCATCCCCACTGCAATACCGGCAGAACCGTTCATGAGCAAATTGGGGAATTTGCAGGGCATAACCGTGGGTTCCTCCAATGAATCATCGAAATTGAGCTGAAAATCAACTGTTTCTTTCTCAATGTCTGCCAGCATTTCTTCGGCGAGTCTGGTCAAACGAGCTTCGGTATAACGCATAGCCGCAGGGCTATCTCCATCCACCGATCCAAAATTACCCTGTCCATCCACCAAAGGATAGCGCATGGACCAAGGTTGGGCCATGCGGACCATGGTATCGTAAACCGAAGAATCGCCGTGGGGATGGTATTTACCCAAGACCTCACCGACAATACGGGCAGATTTCTTGTAGGGCTTGTTGTAGGAAAGCCCCAGCTCGTTCATCCCAAACAGCACCCTACGGTGAACAGGTTTTAACCCATCTCGAACATCGGGTAGAGCTCTGGAAACGATAACCGACATCGAATAATCGATGTAGGCGGATTTCATTTCTTCCTCAATGAGAATGGGTATAATTTTCGACGTTTCGGACATGGATGGACTTTGACTTTATCGCTACAAAATACGGCATTTGAGCGACAATTAGGGCTATTTTTGGGGTCAAAATATCCAATTCTTGATAAGAAAATCGATTATTAGGTTCAATTGACCCCTTAATCCACGACTCGAACATTTTTGGACTAATTTGGCGTTAAAAAGCATTGGAAATCCGCTGATTTTTCTTTCGCAAACCCAATCACCATTCGCATCCTCTTCCATGACCTACGTTTTTATGTTAACCCTGCCCCTGAGGCTTCAAATGGAGACCCCTACCCCTCCTGCATCCCTCAATGTGCTGGACCTTGCCCTCAAGGGGGGTCCATTCATGATTCCGCTTCTGGCCTTTTCCATTTTAACGGTATACCTCATGGTGGAGCGCTCCATGACCCTCAAGCGATATCGTCGGGGATTGGATGCTTTGCATCGGGATATCCAAGTCTATATCAAAGCCGGTCAGGGTGCTCAAGCCATCGAAACCTGCAAACGATCTGATTTACCCCTGGCTCGATTGTACCTTCAAATGTTCGAGAAAAGGCCGACTCTCTCCATAGAGTCAATGCGTGAGCACATGGATTATTACGGCAAAAAAGAATCGGTGCACTACGAGAAGAACCTTGCAATGATGGCCACCGTATCCGGTGCTGCCCCCATGGTTGGATTCTTGGGCACCGTAACAGGAATGATCCGCGCCTTTTATCAGATGTCCATATCAGGGGCATCCATCGATCCATCTAAATTATCGGGCGGAATTTACGAGGCTATGGTCACGACGGCTGCAGGTTTGATGGTCGGAATCCTCGCCTACTTAGCCTACAACTATTTCACCGTCAAGGTAGAAAGGCAGCTCACGGAATTGGAATTTATGGTTGGTGATACCCTTGAACTTACCGAGAAATATCCCATCGCATGAATTTTCGTAAAGCATCCAAAGTCAAAGCTGATTTCAGCATGGCTTCTATGACGGATATAGTCTTTCTCCTGCTAATTTTTTTCTTGCTAACCTCTACTTTGGTGGCTCCACAAGCCCTCAAGTTGCTGTTGCCCAAAGGCAAAGGACAAACCGTTCAGAAGCAAGCGATTCGGATTAGCATTGATAGCCTATCGCAATACTACCTCGACGACCAAAAAGTCAATAAACAATCACTGAAAGGAAGATTACTCTCCCTTACGGCAGTGGATACAGGCCGAACTTTGATGTTACAAAGTCATCGATTGGTTCCTGTTCAAGAGGTGGTCGATGTGATGCAATGGGCCCAGGAGGCCCGCCTCAAAATGGTTTTGGCAACTGATCCAAGGTGAAAGGAACTAACCGTTCACAGGCCAAGGCATGGGCTTTTAGTCTGCTTCTTCACTTGATTTTGGTGTTGATCCTTGGACTGCTCACCTTGGGCATTCCTCAAAACGATCCTGCCGAGAACAAAGCCGGTGGCATGGCTTTGGCTTTGGGCGTCCCGGATGGCTTAGCGGACACAGATCCCTCCGTAAGCTCTTCTTCGGAGCAAAGCGCAGAACCCACTGTTCCGGAGCCTAAATCTGGCCCTACAAACCCAAAATCGCCTCCTGTTGAAACGCAAGATTTGGAGGAAGCTCCAGTGGTCAACACCAAAACCAGCCCTCCAGCAGAAACCAAACCCATGGACCCTCGTTTGCAGCGTTTGCTCAACCGCAAAAATTCCGCAAACCAAAGCAGCAAGCAAAGCCCTTCTCAAGGAGTGGAAGATGGAGCCCGAGAATCCATAGGTCAAAGCAACGGGAGCGGTGGCTTTTCGGCCAGTGGTGATGGCCTGGAAAACAGAGGTTTTGCGCAGGATCCCGATCCGGAAGAATTTAGAATTCTTGATGCTCAAGTGGATATTCCCATCGAAGTGGATCGTGAAGGACGAGTGCGTGTTATCGGTACACCCAAAAGTACCAAACCCCTGACTGCCCAACAACGCAGAGCCTTGGTGGAGGCTACACAGAATGCACGATTCAAGCGCTCGGTCAACGGCAAAGAAATTCAACGTGGAATTTTAAAATTTGAATTAAAGATTCGGAGTAAATCGTAAAGGTCTCCTATGGAGAACTCCGTAGAAGGATCAACCGCAATGTCGCCATCCAATTTTCCAATCAAACTCCTTCCAACTTATGAAGAAACCCTAGAGTGGCTTCTTGAGCAGTTGCCCATGTTTCATCGGGTAGGACCTGCAGCCTATCGCCAAGGGTTGGAAGGCATTCAGACCCTTTGCCGTTATATCGGTCACCCCGAACGTCGTATGGGCAAGGTAATACATGTAGCAGGAACCAATGGCAAGGGCTCTGTAGCCCATATGCTGGCCGCGATCTTGCAAGCTCATGGGTACCGCACGGGATTGTTCACCTCGCCCCACCTGTGGGATTTTAGAGAGCGAATTCGTATCAACGGTCAACCCATTGAAGAAGAACGCATAGTGCATTGGGTCTCCACCTTGCAACAATGTCTGGATTACCCTCAGCCTTCCTTTTTTGAATTCACCACGGCCATGGCCTTTGCGCATTTCGCTGAGTCTAATCTTGATTTTGTCGTCATTGAAACCGGTTTGGGCGGAAGACTGGATTCTACCAATATCGTCCAGCCTGTATTGACCTTAATCACCCATATTGATTGGGACCATATGAATTTGCTTGGGAATACCTTGCCCCTGATTGCTGCGGAGAAGGCAGGTATAATGAAACGTGGGGTTCCCCTAATTCTTGGCAGAACTCAAATTGAAGAAATCCAAAACATATTTGTGAACAAGGCTCATGAATTAAGATGCCTTATCTACAATTCGGATCAATGTTATCGATTAAGGAAAGTACCCCTCGAAGATTCCTATGCATGGCGTGTTGAACGAAGCGGAAAAACATGGAGTCATCTTCTGCACTGTGATTTGTTGGGAGATTATCAGGCTGAAAATTTGGGGCAGACTTTGATGGCTATGGATATTTTGCGTCAAATGGGGGAAGATTTGGATGATGACAAGATTTTGCAGGGGCTAAGCAACGTATCGGGCCTAACTGGTTTGCAAGGACGCTGGCAAACTTGGGGACATCATCCCATACGTATAACGGATGTAGCTCATAATCAAGAAGGTATACGCGCCATCGTGAATCAAGTTCAATCCACTCTGTTGCGTTTGAGCAAAGATGCAGAGGGTGATCAACCCCAAGCGCATTGGGTATTGGGTATGGTCAGCGATAAGGATCATGATTCGGTTTTGGCCTTGTTGCCCAAGGCAGCTCATTATTATTTCTGTGCCCCAAGCATACCCCGTGCCCTGCGTGCAGAGGATCTTGCCGAAAAAGCAAAGTCCTATGACCTGACAGGCTCCGTATGGCCTTCGGTGGACCATGCTTGGAGGGCAGCAGTCTCGGCTGCTGGCAAATTTGATTTGGTGATCGCCACCGGTTCATTCTTTGTGGTCGCGGAAATTAACCACTGCGGTCAAAATTAAACAAGTTCATGGCTAACATTACTGTTTACACCGATGGATCAGCACTTGGCAACCCGGGTCCTGGAGGTTACGGGGCTATACTCCTCAGTGGAACTCATCGCAAAGAAATTAGCGGTGGATTCCGACTTACCACCAACAACAGGATGGAACTCATGGCGGCCATCGCCGCCCTGAAGGAAATTAAAGGAATATCGCATGATATTGAGTTGATCTCGGATTCTAAATACCTAGTTGATGCCTTCAATGACCAATGGACAGCAAAATGGATCAAGAAGGATTGGAAAAATGTAAAAAACCCTGACCTCTGGAAGGCCTTGATCTCCTTGGCTGAACATCATCGCATGCAATGGACATGGATCAAAGGCCATACCATGCATCCTGAAAATGAACGATGCGATTGCTTGGCCAAAGAAGCAGCCTCAAAGGCTGAATTACCTGAAGATCAAGGTTATATCGTGATCAAAGAAGCCAACATCGATCGAACAGCTGACGCTCGATGAGAAATTTCATTCTTCATGGCAGGGTCAATTTCGGCTAGACTTTGTCCGGGTAATTCCTTGGCTTCAAAAACCGGATCGTAGCCAAATCCGTGATGACCCCGGGGGGACTCCAGAATCTGACCCTTAACTTGGCCCTCCCAATAGGTGGCCTCCTTTCCATTCCATAAACACAGCACACAGACAAAGCGTGCCCTGCGATTGACTTGATTCGTCAACCGTTTCAAAAGCAACTGGACATTTTCTTCATCCGTAGCCTTGGGTCCCGCAAATCGGGCTGAATGCACCCCGGGTAAGCCGTTCAATGCCTCAACTTCCAAGCCGGAATCATCCGCCAATGCAGGCAGTTTCGAAGCCGCAAAGGTGGCTTGAGCCTTGATGAGTGCATTTTCCCGAAACGTATTTCCTGTTTCATCAGGGACCTCCGTGATTTGGAGTTGTTCCAAGGTAATCAGTTCCACGTTGCATGGCCCCAACATTTGGCGTAATTCCTCGGCCTTATTGAGGTTATGGCTGGCCAATACCCAACGTTGCGGGACTTGCTCACGCATCCCGCCAACCTTTGATTTGGCCCCAAAGCGATTTCCTTGCATTTTCATCACTGCTCAACGTATTCAAATCGGGGGCAACCGCCCAGTACCCGTGGGGTTCAAGGGGAAGGTCCGGAATGGAAATCCCCAAAGCGAGTACTCTTCGAGTTAACCAGGGCTGAATAGACAACCAATCTTGCAATTGGGCAAGATCCATAGGGGCCATCACCTCAATTCGCAATTCAGCGGGGGCGTATCCTATGGATGCGGCTATTTTGAGTAACAGAGGCCTGCTCTGCGCATGGGGTTCTTCTGGAACCAGAATCCATAATTCCCTTGGAGTCAGGGCAGATTGTGTAGGGGCCGAATTAGGCTTTTCGAGCAAATCAATGATATCCTCCTCCAGTACCCATTCCTCCCACAGGGGGTCTCCTCTCATGGATCCAGCCCAGAAGGCCTTAGCCCCTTCTACATCCTTGGTTTTGACAGCCATCACGATGCAAATTAAGGGCCTCTTTCCTAACTTCGGCACATCATGCCCCAGCCCGTTTTTCCTACGACCCGAATCGAAAATTCCCGCTTACCGCTGGTTGATTTCGATCATCTTCCCTTCGGCAAAGTCTTTGCAGATCACATGTTTGTTGCCGAATTTCAGGATGGGCAATGGCAAAACGCCCGCATTGTGCCTTACGGCGAAATTCCTACCAATCCAGCAATTTCCGCCTTGCATTATGGGCAATCCATTTTTGAGGGCCTCAAAGCCTACAGGGACCAGAAGGGTAAGGTACAGATTTTTCGCCCCTACGATAACATGAGTCGCATGATTCGCTCGGCAGGAAGATTGTGCATGCCTGCCATCACCGAAGACATTTTCATCGGTGGCCTCAAAGCCCTTCTGGAATTGGATCAGGAATGGGTCCCACGACAGCCCGGGTATTCCCTCTATTTACGTCCCTTCATGTATGCCATTGATGAATATGTAGGGATTCGTCCCTCCGATTCTTACCGTTTCATCATTTTCAATTGCCCTGTAGGTAATTATTACACGGCCCCTTTGCATGTGAAGGTCTCGGATCGCTATGTGAGGGCCTTCCCAATGGGTACCGGCTTTGCCAAAGTTGCAGGCAATTATGCTGCAGGCATGTTACCACTGAAGCACGCTCGGGAAGAAGGCTACGACCAATTGGTATGGTTGGACGGAAAGGAGATGAAATACATCGAAGAATCCGGGACCATGAATTTGTTTTTTCAAATAGGCGACACCCTGGTCACCCCAATTGCTGACGGAACGATTTTGGAAGGGATAACCCGCGATAGTATTCTCGGATTGGCCATCGAAGCTGGCCTTCCAGTCGAAGTTCGCAAAATCAGCATCGATGAAGTCGTCGCTGCCTACGACCGAAACGAGCTCAAAGACGCTTTCGGAACAGGAACAGCAGCAACCGTGGCCCAAATTTCCAGCATCACCGTGCAAGATCGCCGTTTGGAATTGCCGGCCCTTGAGACCCGAACCTATTCCAATATGCTAGGCAGGATGCTGGACGATATCAAAACCAGCAAAATCCAAGACACACGCGGTTGGATTATGAAATTGAAATAATTCACCTCTCAGATTACGTCAGATTACGAAAAATCAAAATTATCAGACCATTCATCCCTCAACAAAATGCGAAAAATGATGGAATACCCCCAAACCTCAACGAATAGGCCCAAGATTTATTGGTTAGTTCTTGCTGTTCTCCTATTCGGCATGCAGCAAGGCATAGCGCAAGTCATTGAATTCGAGAAATACCAACTTGCCAACGGCCTCAAAGTCATCCTCCATCAAGACAGCTCAACACCTATTGTGGCCGTCACCGTTTCTTACAAAGTAGGGAGTAAAAACGAAGACCCTACCCGAACAGGATTTGCCCACTTCTTTGAGCATTTGTTATTTGAAGGAAGCGAGAATATCGGGCGGGGAGAATACATGAAATTGGTCAAGACGAACGGCGGAGTCCTCAATGCCAACACATTTTACGATCGAACATTTTACTTTGAGATCTTGCCATCCAATCAATTGGAGCTGGGTCTATGGATGGAGAGCGAGCGCATGCTTCATGCCAAAATCGAGGACGAAGGAATTGAAACCCAAAGAGAGGTAGTCAAAGAAGAACGACGTCAGCGCTACGACAATACTCCTTACGGTGGTTTGTTGGATCAAACCATGCGACGCACTTTTCTGCAACATCCCTACGGCCGTTCAGTCATTGGCTCCATGGATCACCTGAACTCCGCCAAGCGCGAAGAGTTCATGGACTTCTACCGCACCTTCTATGTGCCGGATAATGCTGTGCTCTCCATAGCCGGAGACTTCCGAACAGAACAGGTCAAGGCATGGGTTAACCGCTATTTTGGAACGATTCCATCGTCAAAGGGGCCTATTCCTAGACCCAACCCGGCAGAACCCGCCCAGACCGCTGAGCGTATTGACACCGTGTACGATAACATTCAATTGCCTGCAATTGTCCATTCTTTCAAGATGCCTGCTCAAGGAACTCCTGATTTTTATCCCATGAGCATGCTGACCAGTTTGCTATCGCAGGGTGCATCTTCTCGTTTTCAGAAATCCATCGCTGATCGCCAACAGAAAGCGGTTGCAGTTGGGGCTTTCCCGCTGGGAATGGTGGATCATGGTGTGGCTATTATGTACGGCATTGTCAACATGGGCATTTCAGCGGATTCGTTGAACCTGGCCATGAAGGAAGAATATCGGCAGATTCGTGAAGAAACCGTGCAACAGTCCGAACTGAACAAATTGCTCACCCAACTCGAAAGCGATAGGGTCGCTCAGTTGGGAACCGTGCAGGGAATTGCCGAACAATTGAGCGACTACGAACTTTTTTATGGGGATGTCAACCTGATCAACACGGAATTTGATCGTTTTCGTAAGGTTACCCCGGCTGATATTCGTCGTGTTGCCAACACCTATTTAGTTCCCAACAACCAAGTGACCTTGTACTATATGCCCAAGCCTAAACCTTGAGCTTCCTGGTCTTTTCACTCATCACTGGTCTTTTCCTTCATTATTGTACATTCTATTCGATCCATACCCATTGTTATGAAATTCAAAACTTTTTACCTTGTCTTTCTCGCCTTTCTGTACGGCAACTCCTCCAATCCTTTGACGTGCCTATCTTCTGCCTATGCACAGACCAAGGCTAAGTCCTCTAATTCAGCGACTTCGAAGTCCAATAAAGGGAAAATCGTA
>VHBD01000017.1 GCA_016872125.1 Sphingomonadales bacterium | reverse complement strand
ATCCTGGGGATCTGGTGGGCTGGACACTGGGCCATGCATGCTTTGATGGCCTTGGTGGCAGGGGGTGCGTGTTGGGAGATTTATTTGCGCCTTCGCTGGCCGGGCAGCTTAGGGGCATGGCAAAGCGGGGCAGGAATCGCGGGCTTAGCGGGTTTGGGAATTGTGGCGCTGTTTCCCACTATGCCTTGCGGTTGGGTCTGGGCAAGCATGGCCTTTGTGCCGGGATGGTGGGTCCTCCATGCCCAACTCATGCGCCAAGGACCTCGCCACTGGGGACGGGAAATTGCCTTGGCGATCGCGTTGCTCTTTTATGCAGTGTTCCCTTTGGTCATATTCCGGGACTTGGTGACCCAAGAGACGAGTTTGCTGGGCGGGATGGAAGGACCGGAGGTTTTCATGGCCATCTTTGGGCTTTTGTGGTTGTTGGATAGTGGGGCCCTTCTGGTTGGCAAACGCTGGGGGAGGCATCCCCTGCATTCCAGAATTTCTCCCTCCAAGACCCTGGAGGGCAGCCTGGGTGGCTGGGCATTGTGCATCCTGGCCGGCTGGGTCCTGTACCCCCTGATTTTTGGGATCGACCCTACCATGGGATGGGGTTGGTTCTCCTTGTTGGCTGGGCCTGTCGGAATTGCTGGTGATCTGATGCAATCTGCCCTCAAACGCAATGCCGGGGTTAAAGACAGCGGCTCATGGATACCTGGACACGGAGGCTGGTTGGATCGCTTTGACTCCCTGTTGGCCCTTGCAGCCCTCTTGGGTTTGTGGGTCGGTTTAGGGCGATGATTCTCCTGAATTGGCCTCCACTCGGGATTTCAGTTCTTATTTTTGGCCATCTCCTCGCAACCTTGTCCTTCCATCTTCAAATCCTTTTATGAACCCGGAATCCACCCTCATCCCTGCTCACGAGAATCCATTCGAGTCCATGATGTCCCGCTTTGATGTGGCGGCCAAAATTCTCAATTTGGACCAAGGTCTCTACAATGTGCTCAAATCCCCTGCCAAGCAGGTCATCGTGAACCTCCCCGTTTCGATGGACAACGGAAGCATTCAGATTTTTGAGGGAATTCGAGTGGTTCATAACATCAACCTTGGTCCTGCCAAGGGTGGGATTCGTTACTCCTTGGATGTCGATTTGGATGAGGTCAAGGCCCTTGCCGCTTGGATGACTTGGAAATGTGCGGTTTCGAATATTCCATTTGGTGGTGGCAAAGGGGGCATCAAATGCGACCCTCGTTCCATGTCCGCCGGTGAATTGGAGCGCCTCACAAGGGCCTATACCCGGGCTATGATCGATGTTTTTGGTCCTGAAAAGGATATCCCTGCGCCGGATATGGGCACTGGACCACGCGAAATGGCTTGGATTATGGACCAGTATTCCCGTTTGGTCGGCTATTCTTCCCCATCGGTGGTGACCGGTAAACCCCTGGTCATGGGCGGCTCCAAGGGCCGTGTCGAAGCTACAGGTCGTGGCGTGATGGTGGCAGCCCGTTCTGCCATGCTCAAAATGGGATTGAATCCGTTCAAATCCACTTGTGCGGTGCAAGGCTTTGGCAATGTGGGATCCATTTCGGCCAAATTGATGGAACAACAAGGCCTCAAAGTCCTTGCCATTTCGGATATCACCGGGGGCTATTACAACGCCGATGGTATCAATATCAAAGAGGCCCTTGCCTACAGTGCCGCTCATGGGAATCAGCTTACCGGATTCACCGGTGCCGAGCCGATTACCAACGAGGCCTTGTTGGAACTTCCGTTGGATGTCTTGATTCCCGCAGCCATGGAAGACCAAATCACCGCGCACAACGCAGCCAATATCCAAGCGAAATTGATTGTCGAAGGCGCCAACGGTCCCATCGCTGCCAGCGCGGACCAAACCCTGAATGACAAAGGGGTCATGGTTGTCCCGGATATCCTGGCCAATGCAGGCGGCGTGACCGTTTCCTATTTTGAGTGGGTGCAGAACAGGATGGGGTATTTCTGGACCGAGGAGCGGGTCAACCGTCGGGCAGACCGGAACATGAAAGAAGCTTTCGAACAAGTATACCAAACCAGCCTGCAACACAGCTGCTCCATGCGTATCGCTGCTTACGTCGTAGCCATCGATAAAGTGGCTCAGGTAACCCAGCTCAGGGGGGGCATTTAATATTTTTTACAAAATGTTTCACCGCGAGGGCTATACCATTATCGCATGGACTCTGGCGGGTTCCGGTATTGCCGCATGGGCGGTGCATCGATGGTTGGATTCAGCCTCTTGGGATGCCTGGCTCGCCTACGGTTTATTGCTGATCATTGTAGTCTTGGTTCTGCAGTTTTTTCGGAATCCCTCACGGCATTCGGTCCTTCAGGAGGACGGTGTGATTGCAGCCGCCGATGGCAAAGTCGTGATCATCGAAAAGGTCTTCGAACCGGAATATTTCCAAGGAGAACGTTTACAGATTTCCATTTTCATGTCCCCCTTCAACGTCCATGTCAATCGGAATCCGGTCAGCGGTGAGGTTGCATTTTTCAAATACCATCCCGGGGATTATTTGGTGGCTTGGCACCCCAAATCATCCACCCTGAACGAAAGGACTACGGTCGTCGTGCGGACTCCCCAGGGCCATGAGGTTTTGTTCCGGCAAATTGCTGGGGCATTAGCCCGCAGAATTCGTTGGTATATCCTCAACGGTGACAAGGTGCGACAAGGCGAGGAATTTGGATTTATTAAATTCGGTAGCCGGGTGGACCTGTTCCTCCCCTTGAATGCAGTACCCCAAGTTCAAATTGGACAGAACGTACGGGGCGGCGAGACCTGCATCGCCAAACTCCTGAATGAATAAAAACAAATCTCTCCTCAGGGTCATCTTCTTGACTACCCTGATTGACATGCTGGGAATCGGGTTAATTATCCCGGTGGTGACCCCTTTGCTCCTCGATCCAAAATTGCCCTTCATGAGCGCAGAGTCCACCTTTGCGGACCGAACCATGATGATTGGTTTTCTGTTGGCTTCCTTTAGTCTGGCTCAATTTGTGGGTTCCAGTTTGTTGGGCGCTCTTTCGGATCGGCATGGCCGCAAACCCATCCTTCGGTACACTGTGGCCGGGACTTTGTTGTCGTACTTGATTTTTGGAATGGGGATTGTTCAAGCATCGTTGCCCTTGCTCTTTATGGGGAGGTTGATGCTGGGCTTTTGTTCGGGGAATCTGGCAGTCACCTTCTCTGCGATTGCGGACTTGAGCAGCGCTGAACACAAAAGTCGAAATTTCGGAATGGTGGGGGCTGCCTTTGGAATTGGTTTTGTATTAGGGCCCTTTTTTGGGGGGCTCTTATCCGACTCATCCTGGCACCCCGCATTGGGTTACGATACCCCGTTCTGGACGGCCGCTCTGCTGAGTGCTATTAACCTGTGGGTGCTTCAACGGTATTTTACCGAAACCCTGGTCACCCCCCGCATGAGTCCCTTGCATCCTGCAAGTGGTATGCGGCAGATTGCCAAGGCTTTTGGCAGACCGGAACTTAGGGGGCTGTTTGCAGTTTCTTTCCTGATGGTCTTCGGTTTCAATTTTTTCACGCAGTTCATACAGGTTTATTTGATCAAACGATTTGACTATGGTCAGGGCGATATTGGAACCCTGTTCGGATACCTGGGCCTTTGGATTGCTTTGACGCAAGGATTGCTGCTTAGGCCGGTTTCGGCTCGAATATCCCCTGCTCCCATACTCAGGGTAAGCCTTTTGCTAATGGGCTTGGCGGTAATGGGGATTTTGTTGCCTGACCAATCGGTATTGCTCTTCGCAGTCTTGCCCTTGGTTAGCCTTGGACAGGGTTTTAGTTCCCCCAATTTGCTTTCTTTGATATCCAACAAAGCGGATTCTTCTATGCAAGGAGAAATTTTGGGTATCAATCAATCGGTGAATTCTTTTGCACAGTTGCTGCCACCGCTGATCGGAGGCTTCATTGTGGCCATGGATATTCGAGCGCCTTTGCTGGTTTCAGGGTCATTTATCTTCCTCGCATGGTTAACTTTCGTGACCAATCGTTCCTACAGGTCATGACCCCTCATTATGCGGTCCCTCTGGGATCCCCTTCTTGGATAGGCCTCAACCTTGGCATGCTGTTGATCGTATCCGGCATCCTATGGATCAGTCGTCGTTGGGATAAGGACAGGATACATCGTTTCGGCAAGGGGATGGCCATCCTTCTAATCCTCAATATGCTGCTTCGACAAGTTATCCTCCTGATGAGCGGCGAATGGTCAGCAGCCTACAGCCTGCCTTTGCAAATGTGTTCCTTCTCGGTCATTTGGGCCGCCATTACCCTATGGAAAGGACATCAACTGACCTACGAACTCCTGTTGTTCTGGGGAGCCGGGGCTTTGCACTCCTTCTTGACCCCTGAATTGGACGACGGCAATTCACTGTACAACCATGTAGAGTATACGGTGAGCCACGCCGGCATTTTGGTTTCCGGCCTTTATGCCACATTGCGCATAGGCATGGTGCCCAGGCCCTGGAGCTGGCTACGCGTTCTTGGAATTACCCAACTCGTCCTGCCGATTATTGGTCTTTTGAACTATGCCCTTGGTTCCAATTACATGTACATCGCAAGGCGACCCCAAATCGACAATCCCTTCCTGATTGGGGAATGGCCATGGTACATCGTGGGCCTAGAATTTGCGGCCCTGATGCATTTTGTGTTATTTTACAGAATTCACCGCATGCTGGGACAACGCTATTCGCCTTTGGGCTCCCCTTCCACTTCCGTTTCCTGAGGCTTTTGGCGTTTGAATCGGTCCCAGAAACTTTTCTTTGGGGCGGTAGCATCACCTGTTTCTTTCACCGCAGGATTCAGCGTCTCAGAATTCTCCTCGGGTGTTGTTTCTTGGGTCTTGCTCTTTTTGCTCTTCCCTTTGGCGTTGCTGCCTTTCTTGGCGGAGGCCTTTTTGACAGAACTTGATTTTACACCCTTCTTGGCGGTAGGCTTTTTGACGGGTTTGACTTTTTTGGGTTTGGGAGGAACGATGCGACGCAGCTCCGAACCTTTCTCGTCAGCCTTCGGTCCACTTACTTGTTCATTTTCCCAGCCAAAGACCTTTTGGATTCTTGAAACCCTGGTGGGATAGACATCGATTTGGTTGGTTACATATTTATATCGTCCTCGTAACAAATGGCAATCCGTGCCTACGGTGGAGCCGGCAAACCTGGTTTCGCCTTTGCGAGTCCAATACACGACACAATAGGGATGGTCTTCTAAATTCTCCGGGGTAAATTGCTCGAGGGGCTTGAGATTCTTGTATTCACCCGCCAATTCAGAGAAATTCTCCAAAGTGTACACCTTGGACTCAAAGCGCCCAGCCGTATAGTCCATAAACTTGTAGATTCGCTGAGAGGTCACCTGGCCGGGTGGGGATTGAAATTCTTCGTAAATCCAAACTGCGTCGGTGAAATAATTTTCCCAAATTTTCACCACATGGCTTTCAACGGGTTGGGCTCCGGTATCCACCCTGCATTGTTTAGTGTTATCAAAATCCCCGACGAACCACTGAGTGAGCAATAACAAATCCTTGGAATAGCGAGGCTTGGCAGACTTACCTGCGCTCGGTGGGATTTGGATACTTGCGTTGTAAGGTGAAATGGCTTGGGCTTGATGTCCAACAAGCCACAGTATAAATAGGCATGGCATCCAAAGCAGACGCATACGTTCATATCGAAAAGGGTATGGGCTTGAAACTTCGTTGAGGAAGGATCTATCCTGGAGTTTGGAGATCTTCATGCTTTAAAATTAGCGGGTTCTTAGGGAGGGTTACGTTGTTCGTGTTTCCTTTGTATAGTTTTGTGAACAAAACGACCTCAAAATACAAAGGATAAGGCCTCCTTGCGCTCCAAGATTGGACTTTTGAGGTAATATATTTCCTGGAAAATTTCAGGACTTGCCCTTTGGGAAGCGTTCTCGGCTTTCTTTAACTTTGTGTAAAAACTCACGCACTTTGTGAATAATTGCGGCCAAAAATTCTCAATTTTTGAGAAGTCAAAAAACCGGTCCCTGTGGTCCGGTTTTCTTGGCTTAGACAACTTAATTTCAGCTCATGACCGAACCCATTCTCGTTGAGAATAAAGACCGCTTTGTCCTCTTCCCTATCCAGCATAGCGATATCTGGTCTTTTTACAAGAAATCTGAGGCCAGCTTCTGGACTGCCGAAGAAATTGACCTGGCTCAGGACCTGAGCGACTGGGAGCACAAGCTTAATGCCGACGAAAAGCATTTCATCAAGCATGTTCTCGCCTTCTTCGCGGCAAGTGACGGGATTGTCAACGAGAATTTGGCCATCAATTTCCTCAACGAGGTCCAGTACCCCGAAGCCAGGTGTTTCTACGGGTACCAGATCATGATCGAGAACATCCACTCCGAGACCTATTCCCTGCTTATTGATACCTACATTAAAGATGCCGCCGAGAAAAACTACCTCTTTCACGCCATTGACCATATGGACTGCGTCCGCAAGAAAGCGGATTGGGCCCTGCGTTGGATCAGCCAAGGCAGTTTCGCCGAGCGCCTCATTGCCTTTGCGGCCGTGGAAGGAATTTTCTTCTCCGGCTCCTTTTGCAGCATTTTCTGGCTCAAGAAGCGGGGACTCATGCCCGGTCTTAGTTTTTCGAACGAACTCATTAGCCGGGACGAGGGGTTGCATCGTGATTTTGCCGCGTTGCTCTACACCAAACATCTGGACAATCGCCTGGATGCGGCCCATATTCACCAAATCATCGCTGATGCAGTCGCCATCGAAAAGGAATTTGTCACAGATGCCTTGCCCGTTCGGCTTATCGGCATGAATGCAGAACTCATGTGCCAATACATCGAATACGTGGCCGATCACCTCCTGGGAGCCTTGGAATTGCCCAAACTCTACAACGCCACCAATCCTTTTGACTTCATGGAGCTCATTTCGATGGAAGGCAAAACCAACTTCTTCGAAAGACGCGTCGGTGAATACCAGAAAGCAGGAGTCTCCGCAGAGCGTGGTCAAAGCGGTTTCATCACGGATGCTGATTTCTAAAAGCACCTGACACCCTACCACCCAGGCAACCCATCGCTCTTTTCCTTACCCCCACCGATCGCCCTCTTCACCTCCAAATCATCAGCCCATGCAAGTCATCAAACGCGACGGTCGCAGCGAAGAAGTCAAATTCGACAAAATCACGACCCGTATTGAACGACTTTGCTACGGGTTGGATCCTCGGCACGTTCAGCCTGTTGAAGTGGCCAAGAAGGTCATCAACGGTTTGTACGACGGGGTCAGCACGGTGCAATTAGACGACTTGGCCGCAGAAACCGCGGCGGCATTAACCGCTGCCCATCCGGACTATGCGGTATTGGCCGCGAGAATAGCCATTTCCAATTTGCATAAGGAGACCAAGAAGTCATTTAGCGAAACCATGCGGGATCTTCACCGTTATATCGATCCCGTCACCTCAGCACCGGCCGCCTTGATCGCCGACGATGTCATGGAAGTCATTGAAAACCATGCCGAGGCTTTGGATTCTGCCATCATCTATTCGCGTGATTTTGAATACGATTATTTTGGCTTCAAGACTTTGGAACGCTCTTACCTCCTCAAAATCGATGGCAAAGTCGTCGAAAGACCGCAGCATATGTTGATGAGGGTTTCCGTAGGGATCCACAAAGAGAATATCGCCTCTGCTCTAGAAACCTACGAAATGCTCAGCGAACGCTGGTTCACCCACGCGACGCCCACCCTTTTCAATGCAGGTACGCCTAAACCTCAACTTTCAAGCTGCTTCCTCCTCACGCTGCAGGAAGATTCTATTGACGGCATCTACAATACCCTCAAACAAACCGCCAAAATCTCCCAGAGTGCTGGCGGCATCGGTTTAAGCATCCACAACCTGCGCGCCACCGGTTCATACATCAAAGGAACCAACGGAACCTCCAACGGGATTGTACCTATGCTGAGGGTCTTCAACGATACCGCTCGCTATGTGGACCAAGGGGGCGGAAAGCGCAAAGGATCTTTTGCCATCTACCTCGAACCCTGGCATGCGGATATTTTCGATTTCCTTGAACTCAAGAAAAACCATGGCAAAGAAGAACTAAGGGCCAGGGATTTGTTCTACGCCCTGTGGATTCCGGATTTGTTCATGAAACGCGTAGAAGAAAATGCAGAATGGTCTTTGTTCTGCCCGAACGAAGCTCCCGGATTGCACGATACCTGGGGTGATGACTTTGAGAAACTCTACCTCCGTTACGAGCAAGAAGAAAGAGCCCGCAAAACCATCAAAGCCCAAGACCTCTGGTTCGCCATCTTGGAATCCCAAATTGAAACCGGAACCCCGTACATGCTCTACAAAGACGCATGCAACCGCAAGAGCAATCAGCAAAACCTAGGCACCATTCGGTCCAGTAACCTCTGCACCGAAATCGTGGAATATACCTCCCCTGAAGAGATCGCGGTGTGCAACCTGGCCTCCATTGCCCTCCCTAGGTTTGTCCAAGCAGACTTGAGTTTCGATCACCAAAGGCTTTTCGAAATCACCAAAACCATCACCCGAAATCTGAATCAAATCATTGACGTGAACTATTATCCGGTTCCCGAGGCCCAAAAGTCCAACTTTCGGCATAGGCCTATCGGAATCGGAATTCAGGGTTTGGCCGATGCCTTTATTTTGATGCGCTACCCCTTTGATTCACCCCAGGCCGCACAACTCAATAAAGAAATTTTTGAGACCATTTATTTCGGGGCCATGACGGCCTCCATGGAATTAGCGAGCGAACTTGGTCCTTACGAAACCTACCCGGGATCGCCGGTATCCCAAGGGATATTCCAATTCGACATGTGGAACGTGCAACCCGGTCCACGTTGGAATTGGACCGAGCTCAAAGCCAAAGTAGCTCAACATGGCGTGCGAAACAGCCTCCTGCTTGCCCCAATGCCTACGGCGTCCACCAGTCAAATTCTCGGCAACAACGAATGTTTTGAGCCCTATACCTCCAACCTCTACAGCCGCAGGGTTTTGAGCGGTGAGTTCGTGGTTGTTAACAAGCATTTGTTACGGGATCTTATCGAGGCTGGAATTTGGTCCTTGGAGCTCAAGAACAAAATCATTGCCCAAAACGGCTCCATTCAGAATATCCCCGAAATCCCTGAGGCCTTGAAGTCCCTGTACAAAACCGCCTGGGAAATAAGCCAGAAGGCCATCATCGACATGGCCGCAGATCGTGGGGCCTATATCTGCCAAAGCCAGTCGATGAACATATTCATGCCCAATGCCAATTTCGCCAAGTTAACCTCCATGCATTTCTATGCCTGGAAGGCGGGACTCAAAACAGGGATGTATTACCTAAGGACCAAGGCGGCGGTGAATGCCGTGAAATTCACCTTGGATCAAAATACCGCCAACCAAGGTATTGCGTCCTCAACTTCAGCGTCTTTTGCCATGCAATCGCCTGCTGCACCGGCATCCACACCCATCACCCAAGCCATCCTTAGCAAAGACGAAGCCCTTGCCCAAGTTGCCTGCTCCTTGGATAACCCGGATGCTTGCGACGCCTGCGGTTCGTAAGCTAACCCTTGTTCGAGATCTCCGCCTTCAACAAGAGAATCGATCGATACGCCTTGGGGCAATGAATTATTTTGAACGTTTCTTGTAGGACGGCTTCCTACCGCCTTTTCCCCCGGAGGATCCTCGACTTTCGCTTTTGGGAACAGAACCAATCCACCCGCACAAGGGTCTTTCGGTCCAAGGGAGAGCGCGTCCCACAAGCTCTTCGATTCGCTTCCATCGGCGAAGATCCATGGGATTGACTATGGTAATGGAACGACCGTTGCGTTCTGCCCTCCCGGTACGACCAATGCGATGAACATAATCTTCTGGATCCGGTGGCACATCATAATTAATGACCAAATCAATATTGTCCACGTCAATTCCCCTAGATAGCACATCGGTACCGACCAGAACGGGAAGCCTCCCTGCCTTGAATCCCCTCATGATTTCCTCCCTCACCTGCTGCTCCAGATCGGAATGGAAAGCCTCGTTCATGACTCCTGATTTGCGCAGCGTTTGATGCAGCTGTTTGACTTTGTCTTTGGACGAACAGAAGATGAGCGCCGAACGAAAAGGGAATTCAGCCAGCAACGCCAACAAAACCTCCAGTTTACGATCATCCATCACCTGCAATGCCATTTGCTCAATCTTATCCGCAGGCCTGGACACCGCAATGCTCACCTGCGCAGGATCCCTCAAGATTGAACTCGCCAATTGCCGTATCCGATCCGGCATCGTTGCCGAGAACATTAGCGTTTGACGTTCTTTGGGAAGCCTGGCCACAATACGCATGATATCTTCGAGAAATCCCATATCAAGCATACGATCCGCTTCGTCCAAGATGAGGTAACGGAGGCGATCAAATTGAAAATTCCCTGTCGCCATAAAGGACCACAAGCGGCCAGGGGTAGCGACGACCAGATCCGCACCTTGACGAAGCGCCTTGTGCTGTTGATCCCATAAGGCACCGTCACCTCCTCCGTATATCGGAATGGAGGATATCGGGCTGTAATACGATAAACCTTCAATTTGCTGGTCAATCTGCAAGGCCAACTCCCTGGTCGGGGTCAAAATCAAGGCACTCAAATGCCTATCGTCCAAATCGATGAGATGATCAATCAGCGGCAAGACAAAGGCCGCCGTTTTCCCCGTCCCGGTCTGAGCGCATGCGATGAGGTCACGACCGTCCAAGATTAAGGGGATAGCCTGCTGTTGCACAGGACTGGGCTTTCGAAAACCCATAGCCGCTAAGCCATCCAACACATCCGGGTGCAGGCCAAAGCGGTCAAAACCAATTTCATCATTCATTACGGGGCCGAAGGTACGGACCTTGTGCAACGAATACCTTCCATTTCATTTTGAAAACATCCAATGGCATAGGCCTTAACCCCTACTTGCTCCAAAACCATCTCCACCCGAAGGGCGGCGGAGGGATGAACGGCAATCAACAGGCCTCCGTTGGTTTGTGGATCGCAGAGCCAGGCAAAATCAGCACCTTCCATGCCAAAGACCCTGGATTCCACGTGATTCCAGTTGCGATAACATTGATCAGGCAAAATATTTTGTTCCAAATAATGCTCCAACCCCACCAAAAGGGGTACATGATCGGTCCATAAATCCAAGCCTGAGGCAGATCCCAGCATTTCCAACCCATGACCCAGGAGCCCAAACCCGGTGAGATCGGTCATGGCATGAACCTCCTCTAGACAAGCCAAGGTGGCTCCGGACCGGTTGACCACCGACAATTGTTCCAACAAAGCGAAATAATCCGGGGTCTCCAAAAGCCCTTTGCGCATAGCAGCGGCCATAATCCCTGATCCCAAGGGTTTGGTGAGGTACAAAAGGTCCCCGGGTCTTGCGCCTTGGTTAGTTTTGAGGTGTTCCTCGGCCACCAAACCTTGGACCGACAAACCAAAAAATGGTTCTTCGGAGACAATGCTATGCCCACCTGCCAGCGGCACACGCTCCTCGTTGCAAAGATCTTGCGCACCACGCATCACCTCGGCAGCAGAATCCAAGCCCAATTCCTGTACCGGCCATGCCAACAATCCCAGGGCCAAGCATGGCCTTCCGCCCATGGCATAAATGTCACTCAAGGCATTCGCTGCGGCCACCCTACCAAAATCATAGGGATTGTCCACGATAGGACTGAAAAAATCGGCAGTAGATAACAACAATTGATTGGTATCGGGAATTCTGAGGGCTGCAGCATCGTCAGAATGCTCAAATCCCACCTTTAATTCCGCAAATTGGCTGCGTTCAAGGCCTGATAACAACGTCTTGAGTTGAGCAGGAGGCATTTTGCAACCGCAGCCCGATGCCTTAGCCCATTGGGTCAAACGAGCCTTATCCTTTGGGGTTTGGGTCATGAAATACGATTTTCAGGGGGCGGATTTGTGGTTAATGGAAACAACCTGGCCGAGGTTCGAAGAAGCAAGTCAAGCAAACGCCTGCCCTTGGCATCCGTTTGCAAATTTGCAACACATTGTGGAAAAGGTCTTTGCAAGAATGAATGCTGGTAGGTACGGTCATAATACTTCAACGCCAATTCCGCCGCAGATTTCAAGTCACCCTGTTCAAGGAAAGCTAGGGCTTGTTGGCAATACTGCGGACCCATCTTGCGCTCGATTTTGAGAAAGGCTGACCGTAAAGCATTTATATCTTCAAGACCATAGGAATTTAACAAGTTCTGCATTCGAAAGTTCATGCTTCGTTGAAGGCGAAAGTACGGAGCCTTGTGCAGCGATTCATAAAGCTCTGAAGGGATATGAACCTTGCCAATTCGTCGGCTTTCGCTTTCGACCCAAACCGGGTGCTTCAGATCCAGTAGGTTCAAAGATTCAGCCAAAAGATTCATAAAATGTTCCTGACTGGGTTGTGGCATTTGGCCGAGTTCGCCAAAGGCAGAACCCAAATGCGATGCCAAATTTTCCAAATCCAAGACCTGTTCACCGGCCTCCTTGAGCTCCTTCAACAACGCCGTTTTGCCGGACCCCGTGCTGCCACCAAGCACCCTCCATTGCCAAGGCAGGGCCCACAGGGTTTCCATGCGTTGACGCCAGGCCTTGTACCCTCCAGGATATCGAAAGACCGGATAACCGGCTTGTTTGAGGAGCATCTCCATACCCATCGACCGTTGACCCCCACGCCAGCAATACACCTTCCACATCGGAGCGCCCCTACTGGCGTTATCCCCCTTGGTTATAGTCTCGATACCCGCCTTGGCCGACAAAACATGGATGGCTTTCAGCAACTCTGGCATCTTGGGACCAACATAAAGCCAAGCGAGGTCTACCGCTTCTCGGGGGCCCTTTTCTTTGAAACATAGGCCAACCTGATGCCTTTCTGTATTGGTAAAAAGGGGCAAGGACAGGGCGCCCGGAATATGGCCTTGGGCATATTCAGCAGGCGAACGGACGTCTAGCCACACCCCAACCGGCGCGGTTTCCTCGATAGTGGTGCGCATAGTGGTCAAATTTAAGGGCTATAAAAATTTAATCTTGAAAACTTTTTTTGTTTTCAAAGTTTCTATACTTTCGCGCCACCAATGTCCTTAACCCCTACCCATATCCACACCGTCCGGGACTTGTTTTTCCGATACGGGCTCAAAAGCATGACCATGGACGAATTGGCCAGGCAATTAGGCTGCTCCAAGAAAACCATTTATGAGCATTATGCGGACAAGAAGGTCCTGGTCCACGCCGTCCTGGGAGGGTTCCTGAATGAACATCGGAACGAAATGGCGGCCTTGGATCAAAATCCCGACAATGCCATCGCGAAGCTTATCCGCATGGCGGCCATTGGCTTTCAGAAAATGCGTAACCTAACCCCGACCATCTTGTTCGACCTCCAGAAATCCTATCCCGAGCTGTGGATGGAGCTGGAACGTTACCGCAAAGAAGAAATCGTGGAGATTTTCAAACGCCTCATCGAAAGGGGTCAGCACGAAGGTCTGATTCGAAAAGAAATTGACCCTTCCGTAGTAAGCATCATACACCTTCAGCATACCAACCTGCTTTTGGATCCTGTTGTTTTCAGTCACCTCGATCGTCCTCTTGCGACCATATTCCACAACATCATGGAAGTCTTCGTCGGCGGCATTACCACTCCCCAAGGCCTGGAAGTATGGAATACCACCAAGGCTCAAATGAACCTGCAACCTTAAATCTGCTCTCAACGCAATCTTACCCTATGCAACTTTTCTCCAGACGCAGTTTTACACTCATAGTGATGGGCATCGCTTTGGCAATTGTCAGTCTTGGATTCCACTGCAAGGAAACCAGGGCCCAATCCCCGGAGTCCAAACCGTTCTCCCTCTCCGCAGCCATCCAATACGGGATAGATCATCACACAGCTTCGCTCAACGCCAGCGAGGATATACTGTCCTCCAAAGCCCGCATTCGAGAAATCACGTCCACTGGATTACCCCAGATCCGCAGCTCTTACGGAGTCACTGACAATTTCATCATCCAGAAGGTGATCATTCCTGACGGGCGCCTGTTCAACCCCAATGCCCCACCGGGACCTCTTGCTCTGGAGTTTCAACCCCAATACGGTGGTAATGCCAATGTTACCCTGAGTCAATTGCTTTTTGATGGTTCTTACCTGGTCGGCCTCAAAGCAGCGCAAACCTTTGCGCAAATCGCCGTCAAGAACCGGGAAATGACCCATGCCCAAATATCCGAAAACATACAAAAAGCCTATTACGGAGTCCTGGTTGGTCAACATCGGGTGGACCTCCTGGAAGCAAGTCTGGTTCGATTAGACTCGGCGTTATTGGGGATGAAAATCATGTTGGAGAATGGGGTCATTGAGCGATTAGATGTTCAGCGCGTTGAATTGCAACGAAATCAATTGCTCACCGAAACTGCCAAAATCGCACAGCTCAGAGTCCTCGCTCTGCAATTGCTCAAATTCCAAATGGGCTATCCCTTGGGCGATACCCTGCTGCTCAGTGAACAACTGGTGGACATCCCCCTCCTCACCAACGAAGCCATCCCCCCGGCTTACCACAATCTCGAATCCTTCAAAGCCAGACCCGAAGCCTCCCTTCTGGAACTGCAAATCAAGGGCAACGATTTTGAAATCAAAATTTTACAAGCCGGTTACCTGCCTTCCGTCGGGTTGCAGGTGCAACGAGGTGCCTTGGCAGGGGCAGGTCAGTTCAACCAAGTCCTTGATCCTGGCGGTAATTGGTTCGCTTACGGATCCGTAGGTTTAGGAATCAATTGGAGTCTTTTTGATTCTTTTAACAAAAGATACAAAATCCAACAAAAGCGCATCGAAAAAATCAAGAACGAACGCCTACTTTTCCAATTCTTGCAGAGCTCAAAGTTGCAACAAGATCAAGCCTTGATGGGTGTTCAAAATGCAATCGCATCCCTCAAGCAACAGGTAAAGAATCAGGATTTGAGCCGCGATATTTTGGAGACCACCCGCATCAAATACCGCGAAGGAGTTGGCTCCAACCTGGAGGTCATCCAAGCCGAGGCCGGATACCGCGAAGCGCAGGCCGCCTATTTCAACAGTCTTTATGAATACTATATCGCCAAGGTTGATTACCTCAAAGCCAGCGGCAAACTAACCGCTAACAACGAATAAAACTTACTCCCAACCATCATGAAATTTATGTTTCCAGTCTTCATCCAACGCAACTTCCTCGGCTTATTCCTGGGACTCACGTCCGCCTTTGTCATCGCTTGCGGTGGCCAAGAAACCAAGGACCCGGCCACCCGCCTCAAAGAACTTCAAGCGGAACAAGCCCGGATTGGTGCTGAAATTCAAAAGCTTCAGCAAGAACTCCGCAAAGGCAGTTCCAATTCCCCCGAGTCAGTGGCATCAAACGTCAAGACCAAATTGGTTCAAGCCCTAACCCTCGAAGAAGGCCCATTCCGCACTTGGGTTGAGGTCCAGGGAACTGTGGATGCCCGTCAAAGCATCGAAGTCACGGCCGAAAGCATGGGGATTGTTCGTAACATCAAAGTGAAAGAAGGGCAAAAAGTAACCAAAGGTCAAGTTCTGGCCGAATTGGATCAAACGGTCCTGCTGCAAAGCATCGAAGAAATCAAAGGACAATTGGACTTTGCTCAACAACTGTATACCAAACAAGCCAATCTTTGGAAACAGAATATCGGTTCCGAAGTCCAATACCTTGGCGCCAAAAACCAGAAGGAAAGCCTGGAAAGGCGCTTGGCGACCGTGCTGTCCCAGCTGGACATGACCCGCATCAAAGCACCGGTCAGCGGGACGGTGGACCAGGTTTACCTCAAACTGGGCCAATCAACGGCCATGGGCATGCCGGCCGTTCGGGTTGTCAATTTTGATGACCTGCGCGTGATCACCGATTTGTCCGAGAGCTATGTAAGCCGGGTGCGCGAAGGGGCTACCGTGGACCTCGAATTCAAAGACCTCAACGCGAGTGCCCAAGGCCGCATTGCCTACGTTGCACGTTCGATTAGTGCCCTGAACCGCACTTTCCGAGCCGAGGTTCCCTTGAACAACCGCGGCGGTTTGTACCGCCCCAACATGATTGTCGGGATGAAAATCAACGATTACAACAGCAACAAAGCCATCAAAATCCCCGTTAACCTTTTGCAAAACTCCGAAGAAGGCCCTTTTGTAATGATTGCCCA
>VHBD01000016.1 GCA_016872125.1 Sphingomonadales bacterium | reverse complement strand
AGTTGCCCAAACAAGGCCACCAACGATGCTTGAACCTCGGTATCCAGGGCGGTGGTAGGCTCATCGGCAATCAACAAGGAGGGATTGCCGCTCAAGGCCATGGCAATCATCAAACGCTGTCGTTGTCCGCCGCTCAACTCATGAGGATATGCCTGCAATATTCTTGACGTATCCTCCAGCTGTACCTCATGCAAGGCCTTTTCCATCCCTGTTCTGCGCTGTTCGCGGCTCCATTGGGGATAGTAGAGCGCAAAGCATTCCTCCAATTGGGCCCCGCAACGCATGACGGGATTCAAGGCCGTCAAGGGCTCCTGAAAGATCATCGCCAAGACCCGACCGCGAAGGGTTTGCCAAGCTTTGGGCGATGCATCCAACAACGAAATCGTTTCGGCCTTGTGGGGATGGGTCCATTCCATTTGCCCGCTCACTTCAAAACGATTCGGGTCTAACAAACCCATAATCGCGAGGGCTGTCAACGATTTACCGGAACCGGACTCGCCCGCTAACCCCAGCGCTTCCCCTTGCCCCACCTGCAGGTTCAAATCCCGGACCAAAGCCGGTCCGCCCTGAAGAGAGATGGTTAAGCCCTTTATTGCCAGTGCAATCGAAGGATTCATGCCGGATGTTATGGGCCCTGAACTTTGCGCAACCAGAGCACTCTTCGTTGCGATCCGATTCGTAACACAATGGATAAATCCTCACCGTTGCCCTGCTCCAAATCCGCGAGATACCGGTACCCCAGGGTAGGGTCCAGCATCTGCCCCCCAATCCATCCCCTGCGGCCTGGGCGTAATTCTTCGAGCAGACGCAAGCCCAGCAAAACCTTCCCATAACCCGGATGATCTGAGGGACAAAAGCTGCAAAGGCTACCTTCCTTGTACGGAGAACCGGTAGGGAATCCGGATACCTTGGCCGACAACACTTTACCGGAATCCATTGCAAAAACCAGATGCAGAATAGGCTCATCGTTGCGCGAATCCGATAAGAGGTACTGCCCTGAAGGCGCCTCGGATAAAAATTGTTCTATCGGAATCGCATGCGATCCCCTTGCCGCTTCGTTGGGAATTCGTTGAGGGGTTGACGTATTGCTTTCGCAGGCCGACCCAAGTCCAACGAGCAAAACGCAGGAAAGAAGTACGATAGGTTTCCTCATCTTAGTGAATTTTGGGTGAAAATTGGGACTTAAGGGGGTCTTCACCTTCATGGGTTCGACCCTTTCCCAAAGGTAGGTCATGATGCATCGCCGCATCCAGAATTCGTTCAAAGAGATGGGCAGTAAGTTGGGCATCGCCCAAGGCCCTGTGCCGTCCCTGGGTTTCGATACCCAAGGCCCTGCACAATTTGCCCAGCGAGTACGAGGGCTGTTCGGGAAGAAAATGCCGGGCTAATTGTTGAGTGCATAACAATTTTCTTGTAAAATCGAAGCCTGCCAAAGCCATTTCGTAGCGCAGATACCGATAATCAAAGGTCACCGGATGCCCAACAAGCCAAGCGTCCTTGGTAAAGGCATCGATCTCCTTGGCGCAACGAGAAAATTTCGGCGCGGATTGCACCATGCTCTGTCGAATTCCCGTTAGGTCCGCCACAAAGGGAGGGATATCACGATCAGGGTTGAATAGAGAATCCCAGGTAGTCCATGCCTTACCCGCCTGCATTCGAACCATCCCCAACTCCATCATTCGCTCCGGCGGGAATTTTCCACCGGTTGCTTCGACATCCAAAACCACGAAGGTGGGATGGGTTGAAAGCAAGGCCCGAAATTCTTCCGTGGCCAATGGCTTTGCCCCTTGTTCCTTACCCGCTCTCCTAGCCGACAAAATGCGAGTAATCAGAATGGCATATCGTCTCCACCCTGCACCGAATAATCCGGCTCAGCAGGCAAGGGGGAACCCATGGGGCTGCTGGGATAAGAGGAACCTGCCGAGGAGGATGCATTGGGCGATCCCATGGATGATGGAGACCCTGCAGGACCAACGCCGGCCTGGGCTGCGGCGATCTTCCAAGCACGGACATCCGTGTACCATCTGCCGTTGTATTCCCTGCTCTCCACTTCCACCGAAGCGGTGATTTCGGCACCACTTTGCAAGGAGAATTGGTCGATTTTATCGCCCCACAGACTCATGCAGACTTTGCGGGGGTATTGCCCCCTGGTTTCCAGTATAAATTCTTGTTTACGCCAGCTGTTGCCGCTGCGCCCTGTTCCGGTCACTTCCGGCAAGAGTTGAATGATTTGGCCTGTGATTTCCATATCGCTATGCTTTGTATAAATTGAAGCTCGAAACAAAATTAGCCTTCTGCTGGAACGAAACCGAATACAACAGAAGGTCTTTATCCACAAACCCTCGCTCGGAATTATGGACAATGGAAGCCCTCAGGTAAGTTTGCGGCCTATGCCCATTGCACTAACTTCTTGGGGGGCGGCTCAACAAGTCACCGGCAGCATGCACTTGCTGGAACTCAGCGACGGCTTCAAAATTCTGGTCGATTGTGGCCTTGAAATGGGCCCCAAAGGACAAGAAACCGAGCTGGGATTTGACCCTACCTCCGTCAATTTGGTGCTACTGACCCATGCGCACATGGATCACAGCGGTAGGCTCCCGGAATTGGTTCGAGAAGGCTACAAGGGGGATATCCTCTGCACCGAACCCACCATGGAGCTCAGTGCCGTCCTCCTAAGGGACAGTGCCATGCTTCAAGCCAAACGCTTGGCCAACGATCTGCACGGCAGGGCCAAAGGGCGTAAGAAAGGGGATCAAGCCTTTCGCAAATTGGCCCATCAGTTGGAGCAAGATGCCGAACATTGCCTTCGTCTATTTCATCCCCTTCGACCCGGGAAGACCTATCGCATTCGCCAAAACCTAGCCCTCATCTTGTACCCCTGTTCTCATCTCTTGGGTGCCGTTTCGGTCGTTCTTGAAATTAAAGAGGGAGATCAAACACTGCACGTTGGCTTCAGCGGGGACTTAGGGCGGTTCAATTATCCCGGTTTGCCGGATCCCAAACCCATGCCCGAAGTGGATTATTTGGTCTGCGAGAGCACCTACGGAGGGGTCAACCACCAAGAAAGCAGGAAACCCACTGTGGTCGTGGAAGAATTCATACGGCAAGCCCTTGAGGTAGAAGGTGGCCGGCTGATTGTACCCGCATTCAGCGTGGGCAGGACCCAGGCCTTTCTGTTGGTGCTGCAACAGCTCTACGAGGACGGTAAATTACCCCAAAATGTTCCCGTTTATGTGGATTCCCCCATGGCCATTTTGTCCACGGAAATTTATAGACAAATGGAGGATTGGTTAGGGAGAGACGCTTTGAACATGATCAGCATGTACGGCGATGTGTTTTCCTTTGAGCGCTTACGCTTTGTACAGAACATAGGGCAGAGCCGCAAAATCGCTGCGGATTACAGACCTTCCATCCTGATTTCGGCATCGGGCATGCTCGAAGGTGGTCGAATCCACACCCATCTCAAAGAACAATTGCAAAATTCCAGGGCCTCCATCTTGTTCATCGGTTATATGGCCGAAGGCAGTCTGGGTCGCAAACTGGCCGATGGAGAAAAATACTTGACGGTGGACGGGCGAACGGTGGAAGTTCGAGCGAAATTATGTTACACCGATGTTTTCAGCGGCCATGCGGATCACAACGGACTGATGCGCTTCGTCAGTCAAACACCGGCATCACGCCTTCGCCGAGTCTTCTTGGTGCATGGGGAACCGGACCGCATGGAAGCCCTTGCAGTTGCCCTGGAGGATAAGGGTTACCAAGTCACCCTACCCATCAAAGGCAAAACCTATATTTTGGATTAACACCCCCCTTACCAGTCAAAAAGTATTGATACTTTCTCATCCAATTTTGCCATTCAACATCATGCCCAAGCCTTCTTTATTCTGCCTTATTACAGGGCTGACCTTCGCTCTCCTCGCGGGCTGTAACACAGACAAGCCAAAAGACCATAACAATACATCTAGCGACTTTCCCATCTTGGGACCGATGGAAATTATGGAGAGCGAGGATGGCCGTTCGGATACTGTTTTTCGTGAATTACCGGAGATTGCCTTGGAGGACCAATACGGGGTTGCCTTCCATCACGATTCTTTGAAAGGGCAAATTCGCGTGGTGGACTTTTTCTTTGCCTCCTGCCCAGGGATTTGCATCGATATGAGCCGAAACCTGGCTAAACTGTATTCCCAGGCACAGAAGTCCGCATCCAGGATTCCATCCGATGGCCCCCCGCCCATCGGACTGCGATTTGTTTCATACACCATTGACCCCCATAGAGATACTCGAGAAGTCCTTGCCGAATACGCGGAGCGTCACGGGGTAAAGCCCTCCTCGAGGCAATGGCTTTTGTTACGGGGCAAAGAAGAAGAAATTCACCGCTTGGCCGAGCAATATTATTTGTTAAGTGCAGGAGCAGATCGCAGTGCTCCCGGTGGATTTCTGCATTCCGGGCAGTTTTTGCTCATCGATCCCAAGGGGAGAATTCGCGGATTATACGACGGGACCCAATGGGCGGACTGCGAAATTTTGCAAAGGGATATCGCCTTGCTTCAGGAAGAATTCAGAAACCGCTAAGGTAGCTCGTGGTTCAAGCCTCTTGGTAAACGGCCAAGCCTGTAGCCAGGCAATCCATAGCCAAAGCTAGATTGGCCTTCTCCAAGACATAGGCCAAACGAACTTCGTCCTTGCCCAGACCGGGTGTCGCGTAGAATCCGGTGGCCGGGGCCATCATCACGGTGGCTCCTTCGTGGCGATGATGCTCCAGCATCCAACGGCAAAAATCATCGCAGTCGGTAATCGGTAAACGAGCAACCGCATAGAATGCCCCGCCGGGTAGAGGACAGGTCACGCCTGGCATTGCAGAGAGCGCCTGCACCATGAGATTACGACGGCTAACATATTCCGATCTGACTACGTCGAAGTAATCATGACCGGTATGGAGCAGGGCCGCCATGGCTCCCATTTGTTCCAAGGTAGGCGGGCTCAAACGTGCCTGAGCGTATTTGAGCGCTGTAGCCATCAAATCCTGATTCTTGGTGATCAGGGCTCCTATTCTGGCCCCGCAGGCACTGTACATTTTGGAAGTGCTTTCCACCACGACCGCATGTTGCTCGAGCCCATGGATTCCCAAAATAGAATAATGTTGCTGACCATCGTATACAAATTCGCGGTACACTTCGTCCGCGATGAGAAAGAGGTCATGCTTCAGGCACAAACTGGCCAAGGCTTCCAATTCAGCTTTGGAGTACAAGGTACCGGTGGGGTTATTGGGATTGCAGATCATGAGGGCCCTGGTTTTGGGGCCGATGGCAGCTTCGACAGCCTCCACTTCGGGCAAGGCGAAACGCTCCTCGATCGTGGTGGTTAATGGGCGGACCACCACACCACCCATTGCGGCAAAACCGTTGTAATTGGCATAAAAAGGCTCCGGAATGAGAACCTCATCGCCGGGATCAAAGCAGGCCATCATGGTCATAACCAAGGCCTCGGAACCTCCGGTGCTGATGAGAACATTCTCTGCGGTGAGCCCGTAGCCTTTCCGGTTCAAGTTGTCGGCGTAAGCCTGTCGGTATTGCACAAGGCCCGCTGAATGCGAATAGGAGAGAACCTTGTCATGGTGAGCAGCGACCCCTTTCCAAAATGCAGGGGCCGTGGCGATATCCGGTTGACCGATGTTGAGATGATAAACCATGGTACCGCTTTGTTTGGCGGCTTCTGCATACGGGACCAATCGCCGAATTGGCGAAGCAGGCATGAAATGTCCCCTGTTTGAAATTTTTGGCATAAAAAAAGACCCGTGCAAAGGTACACGGGTCTTCACCACTTGTAAGGAATGGTCCTTGCTAAAAATAGGTCTGGGTTACGCCTGTTTGGATCTCTTTAGGGTTTGCTCACCGGACTGGCCGCTGGCTTGGTTTCGGGTACACCCGGTTCCACCTTCTCCACCAAACCGGAAATGGTCAGTACTTTGGTTGCTTCATCGGCATTGGAGGTTACAGTGACTTGTTTGGTGAACTGACCTGGACGGCCTTGGGAATTGTAAACGGCTTTGATTTTACCGGTTTTTCCTGGAGGAATCGGCTCACGGGTCCAATCAGGAGTAGTGCAACCGCATGATGCGGCAACGTTGGAAATAATCAAAGGTCCCTTACCGGTATTCGTAAATTCGAATTCGTGGGTAGCCTGAACGCCTTCTTTGATCTTCCCGAAATCATGGGTTTCGGCCTTGAACTTGAAAGCGGGCTTGTCTTTGGTTTCGGTGGTCTGAGCAATCGCTGATAAGCCTAAACCCAAAGCTAGAGCGAACGATAAGATTGTTTTCATGGAAGGTGTTTGTTTTAGGGTTCAAAAATAATGCGAATTTCACATAACAAACGCTCTTTTCTTCAAAAATTGTACCTTGATGGATTTTTTCCATCCTTTATCTTTGCATCTTAACCGGGACCATTCTCTTTTCAGTTTCGGTTAACTTATTCCACCTTTTTTCGAATGGAAATACCCGCAGAAACTGCTCCCTCCCCATCGCAAACCGCCTTGAACAAAGAGGAATTGGTGGCCGAAGTGCTGCGGGACTACCGAACGGGTTGGGAAAGCCGCCATGCCAGCTTATTGGGGCGTAAGGAGGTTTTGACCGGCAAAGCCAAGTTCGGAATCTTCGGCGATGGCAAAGAACTTCCTCAATTGGCAATGGCCAAAGCCTTCAGAGATGGGGATATACGCTCAGGATATTATCGGGACCAAACCTTTATGTTAGCGACGGGTATGATGACGTTGGAAGGTTTTTTTGCGCAGTTATACGCTCATACCTCCGTGGAGCATGAACCCGCTTCGGGGGGAAGGTCCATGAACGGACATTTTGCAACCCGATGGCTGGACCAACAAGGTCAATCGGTGAATTTGACGGACAAACCGCAATCCACGGCCGATATCTCCCCTACCGGCGGCCAAATGGGCAGAGGCCTTGGCATTGCCTATGCTTCCAAGCTTTATAGGGCTTTGCCTAATCTTCCGTCTCCTTCCAAATTTAGCCGAGGTGGCCATGAGATTTCCTATGTGACCATCGGAAATGCCTCCACCAGCGAAGGCCATTTTTGGGAAGTCATCAACGCCGGCGGGGTCCTGCAAGTCCCACTCTTTGTGTCCATTTGGGATGATGGATACGGCATCTCTGTTCCAGCAGCCTACCAAACCACCAAAGAAAATATTGGCGCCTTGCTCCAAGGCTTCCGAACGGGACCTGATGGGAACGGGTATCGGCTTTATACCTGCCCAGGATGGGATTATCCCCGACTCTGTGCCCTCTACCTCAAGGCTGCGGATTTGTGCCGCGAAGAGCACATGCCGGTACTCTTTCATGTGACCGAACTCACCCAGCCCCAGGGGCACAGCACCTCGGGATCCCATGAACGATACAAATCGCCCGAACGGCTTCAATGGGAAAAAGAATACGACGGTTTGAGCCGAATGAGGTCCTGGATTTTGGCCCAAGGCTTTGCTAATGCAAGAACCTTGGACCGTATCGAAACGGAAGCCGCAACTCGCGCCAAGGAAGCCTTGAACAAGGCTTACCAAGACTTCCGCGATGACCTTAACTCTTGGACCTCGGAAACCCTGCAAAGCTTGGAGGCATGGTCCACGGCGTTTCAAACCCAAATCTCCACAGTGTCCACCAAGGACCGTTCAGCCGAAACCACCCTGGGAAATACCGATACCCCGACGCGGAATAATTTCCTAACCCAATGTGCCGCTGCTGTTGAGCGATCTATTGCTGATTTGCGCGCAGAGCGTGAGCCGCTGCGCAGGGACATCATGCAGGCCCTTCGAAGAAGCCTTTTAACGGCGCATCGTCTGGGCATCAGCGCTTGGGCCTCCGATTCGGTGCAATTAGCCTACCGACAAACCCTCGGCCTGCGCTCTCGTCTGGAAGGTCTTCATTCGTTGTTATACAACCGAGGCCTGCACAGCCAATCCTCGGATGCGGCGGTCAAGGTTCATGCGGTAAAAGCGCAATACCCTGAAAATGCTGAATCGGTCAACGGCTTCGAAGTCCTCAACCGTTGCTTTGATTACTGGCTTCGTGAAGATCCCCGATTCGTTGCCCTGGGGGAAGATGTCGGCAAAATCGGAGATGTCAATCAAGGTTTCGCTGGATTGCAGGAAAAATATGGAGACCTGCGCGTTTCGGATACCGGTATTCGTGAAATGAGCATTGTGGGTCAAGGTCTGGGGGCGGCAATGCGGGGCCTACGGCCTCTGGTGGAAATTCAGTACCTTGACTATTTGCTCTACGCCATTCAAATCCTGAGCGATGATGTTGCCACCTTGCAATACCGCACGGCAGGTGGCCAAAAGGCTCCTCTCATTGTACGTACCCGTGGTCATCGGCTGGAAGGGATATGGCATTCCGGATCCCCCATGGGGATGATTCTGCATGCCCTGCGAGGCATGCACGTCTTGGTTCCACGCAACATGGTTCAAGCCGTAGGTTTCTACAACACCCTTATGAAAAGCGATGAACCCGCATTGGTCATCGAATGCCTGAACGGTTATCGCCTCAAAGAAACCCTGCCATCCAATTTGCATGATCTTTGTGTCATACCCGGGCAGGCCGAAATCCTTCGCCAAGGGGAAGATTTGACTTTGGTCACTTACGGGTCTTGTTGCCGTATTGCCATGGAGGCCTCTGACCTTTTGGAGGGTCTTGGCATATCTGTAGAGGTCATCGACGCTCAGAGTTTATTGCCTTTTGACGAGGAAGGGCTTTGCGCCAAGTCACTTCGCAAGACGTCACGGCTCTTAGTTTTGGACGAGGATGTGCCCGGAGGGGCCTCCGCCTACCTATTGCAACAAATTTTGGAGCGGCAAGGCGGTTTCCCCCTCTTGGATTGGGCGCCCCAAACCTTAACCGCACAGGCTCATCGACCTGCCTACGGCTCCGATGGGGATTATTTCAGCAAACCCTCGGTGGATGATGTGGTGGAAGCGGTTTGGTCATTGATGGCCGCAGCGGAACCCGGCTACTTTGCCCCTCTCCCCTAAACTTGGGTTGGGATTTGTAAAGTATTCTCTTTATTCAATCGTCACCCATAGTCCCTCGTCTGCCAAGAGGGCTTGAACAGGCAGAAGATCCGCGTAAGAACCGGATTTGACTTTGCATTTTCCGTTGAGGTGCACAATCCATGCGCATTGTTCGGCCTGCTCTGCACTATGTTCGCAGTACCGCATCAAACATTCGATGACGTGCCCAAAGGTGTTCACGTCATCGTTATGCAAAACAATATTACTGCCCTCATCTTCCAATTCCAAAACTTCAATTTCAGGCTTGGCCTCGGTGCTATCCCCAAGCGAAAATGAGCTATAGCGATCGAAAACCTTCATGTTCCAGGGGTTAAACTTTTTCTTTTTCAAACAACAAAGTACTCCATTTGTTCAGCGCAGCGGACCCCACACAGACCAACCCCAACCGCTTAGCTTCCTGTAACAAGACCCCGTGATCTTCTGTGTAAAAACCACTTAGCCATAATTGCCCCCCTGGCTGCAGGGAGCCGTCGTATGCGGCCATATCCGTTAAGAGAATATTCCGGTTGATATTGGCCAAGATTAAGTCAAATTTTCCATGCACGGCCCACAAACTTGGCAACAATTCCGCATCCCCGCATAACCATTCGGTATGCGAGCCCTGGGCCGGTACGGCATTTCGGATTGCATTTTCGGCTGCATTTTCGGCGGACCATGCTTCAACATCGATCCCAATGACCGATGAGGCACCTAATCGTGCTGCCAGAATGCCTAAGATCCCCGTTCCGCATCCCATATCCAGAACTCGAAACCCCTTGAGACGAGAAAAGGGAGCGTCCTGTTTTGGATTTTGGTGCAGCGGCAATCCCTCTACCGTATCGACCCTTAGAGGGCCTGGTTCCCATAACACCTTCTGACCAATTTGAATGGTTTGTTCGGTGGGTGCCCCTAACAGCCACCAACTCATCAGCAAGGTGGTTTCATGGTGACCGGTGCCGAAGGACATCCTCGGCATCATGACCAGTTCCAAGGCCATATCCCCCATTGGCTCGTGAAAAGGCGCACGCAGTCCCAACGATTTCCCCAAACGAACGGGCTCAAAATTGGATTCCCATTCCGCATTCCAATTGGTATTCGGCATGGAGTGCGGTCCATCGATCCACAGAATCTTGTCCTGGTTCTCTCCCAACCAACGGTCTTGAAATAGAGGGCCAACGGTTTCGACCAGTCCATAGGCTTCCATAACAAATGGCGAAGGAATATCCTGCTTCGGATGGCCCGCGGAAACCCCCACCCCCTCTTGGTTCATGGGCATAGTTTCGAAGGCTTCAAACCCAACCTCACCAAGCAAGGCCATGAATAATTCACAGGAACTTTCGTCTGCAACCCCCAAGCGCCAACGCAGGTAAGAACCCCCCATCGTTTAATCCATAGAACTTAACACAATATCAGCAAATTCCCTGGCCTTGAGGGAGGCGCCGCCCACCAAGGCCCCGTCCACATCTGCGCAAGCCAAAAGCTCCTTGGCATTGGAGGCATTCACAGACCCTCCGTAAAGGATACGGATTTGTTCAGCCATGCTTGCACCTCCATGTTGAGCGACCCAAGCACGGATCATAGCATGCACTTCGTTGGCTTGTTGCGGGCTCGCGGTCAGACCGGTCCCAATGGCCCAAACCGGTTCGTAGGCAATCGCCAATGAACCTTGATTCAAATCCTGAATTCGAGAACCCAATGCTTCCATCAATTGAAAGGTAATCACTTCGTTGAAGCTGCCCCCTTGACGTTGTTCCAACGTTTCCCCAACGCAATAGACCGACATCAAGCCATGTTCACGCAAGCGGTCAATTTTGAGACCGCAAGTGGAGGAGCTTTCATGGTGGTGCAGACGGCGTTCACTATGCCCCACCAAGGCAAAGCTGCAGTGCATCGCAGCCAAGATACCGGCCGATATTTCTCCAGTATAGGCTCCTTGAAGATGCGCTGAACAGTCCTGAGCCCCCATCATTCCCGAACCCTCCAGTTCCGAGCGCAGAGCGCCCAAATGCGTGAACGGTATCGCCAATCCCCAATCCAAATCCCAATGCAAACCATCCCGGATCATGGGCAACATTTGCCTGGCCACCAAGCGCCCTTCTTCAGGCAGGGTGTTCATTTTCCAATTTCCCAAAATCAAAGGCCTACGTTTGGACATTTTCATGAATTTTAATACTTGGTTGACCTGTAAAATTCGAAATGGAATTGTGAGGCCTGTTTCTATTTTTTCTCCCAAGTTCGTTGAAGAGCCGTGGCCTTGTAAACACGTTGAAGAAGATCCCTCTCTGCATCCGACAGGGCTAGGCCCCGCCTTTGCATCACCTTTTCGGCGGTCTTGGCAAATTTATCAAAGCGAAAAGTTTCCATGCCCTGGGTTCCGCCCCAGCCAAAAGATGGAATGAATTGCCGAACAAAGCCACCTCCAAAAATATTGGCCCCAACCCCAACCACAGTCCCCGTATTGAACATGGTGTTGATCCCGCATTTGGAATGGTCCCCCATGATCAAGCCGCAGAAAGTAAGTCCAGTATTTCGAAAAGTTTCCGAAGCAATATCCCATAACTTCACCTGCTCGTAATTATTCTTGAGGTTGGAATTGTTGGTATCCGCTCCCAAATTGCACCAACGACCGATAACCGAGTTGCCCATGAATCCATCGTGTCCCTTGTTCGAATACGAATGGATCACCGAATTGGACACCTCACCGCCAACTTTGCAATAGGGGCCCACGGTGCTGTCGCCGTAAATTTTGGCCCCCATTTTGATGCTGCTGTGCTCGCCTATGGCCACGGGGCCTTTGATCATGCTTCCCGCCATAATTTCCGCCGACTCCCCGATCCATATTGGGCCCTCCGAAGCGTCAAAAACCGCCGCGCGAACAATTGCCGAAGGATGCACATAGACCTGTTCAGGACGGTATACCGCGGTATAGGGATCCGGATCAACTCGATGCGACCAGGACGGCAAAGCCCATTCCCCACCCGCTTCCAAAAGCCAGTTCACATCCCTTCGAATCTGAGAACCATTCTTCAAGAAAATATCCTCGGGATGGGTAATCCATTCTGCTTCACCATCCCAATTCGTCCATTCTATGCGGTCGGCCTGACCATGCCATACCAAATCTTGACCTCCTTGACGCAAACCCTTACCTTGACTCAACGATTGTGCCGCGAGCAGAAGGGCGTCGTTGGGAAGAAGTCGTGAATTAACCGACATGGAACCTTCTTGACGGCGCCATAACAAATTCCACTTTTGGGATAAAGTCAGGATACCCACCCGACAGTCTTGAGGACCATGGGTATAGGTTAAGGGAAGCAATCCACGAACCCCAAGGTCATCGACAAAGGTCAAACCCATGGCTCACGGCTACATCCCAACGGATGCGATAGGTTCTCCATCGTTTGCTTCATCGGGGCTGGGAGTAGATGAGGAACCTTTGCTTTTGCGGGGAGGCTTAGCGGTCGTGGCCGAAGAAGATTTTCCTTCGACGGAAGCAGCAAGGTCCGAAGGTTGACTTACCTGAACCTGCATTTGGCCCTCATCATTAACATCAAGGTTCAAAACAGCGCCCTGAGTCAATTGCCCACTCATCATTTGTTCGGCCACCACATCCTCCACATATTTCTGAATTGCCCTTTTCAATGGCCTTGCCCCAAATTGTGGGTCATAACCTTTCTCGGCAAGCAAATCCATGGCTTTGGCGCTTAGCGATACCTGGTACCCTAAATCGTTAATCCTACGCAAGACCGAGGCAAGGGTCAAATGAATAATCTTATCCAGTTCCTGACGCTCAAGCGGATTGAAGATAATCACGTCGTCAATTCGATTCAAGAACTCGGGAGAGAAGGTTTTCTTGAGGGCGCCTTGAATAACCGCCGAGGTTTCTTTTTCCCGAGCTTCCACTTTGCTTGGCGTGGTAAAACCTACACCGGTGCCAAAATCTTTTAGCTGACGAGACCCAATATTCGAGGTCAAGATAATCAAAGTGTTTTTGAAGTCAACTTTACGGCCTAATCCGTCCGTTAACTGGCCATCATCCATAACTTGCAACAACAAATTGAAAATATCCGGATGGGCCTTCTCCACCTCATCCAAGAGAATTACCGAATAAGGTTTACGCCGAACACGCTCAGTTAGTTGACCGCCTTCTTCGTATCCCACGTATCCTGGAGGCGCTCCCACTAAGCGAGACACGGAGAATTTCTCCATGTACTCACTCATATCGATGCGGACCAAGGCATCTTCGGTATCAAACAGGTATCGAGCGAGTTCCTTGGCCAATTCCGTTTTGCCCACCCCGGTTGGACCCAAGAAAATAAACGAACCCATGGGCTTACGGGGATCTTTGAGACCGGCTCTGGTCCGTAGGATAGCCTTACTGACCGCCTCGACAGCCCTGTCTTGGCCAATTACCTTTTCCTTCAAATCAGAAGCCATTTTACCGATTCGTTCCGCTTCTGATTGAGCGATACGTTTGACCGGCACACCGGTCATCATTGCCACCACCTCCGCGATATGGTCATCATCGACCGTAAAGCGAGTACGCCGAGCTTCTTCTTCCCAACGGCTCTTGGCTTGCTCCAAATCTTCCAGCACATGCTTTTCGTTATCTCTGAGTTTGGCTGCTTCTTCGTACCGCTGGCTTTTGACCACTTTGTTTTTGAGTTCTCGTATTTCCTCCAAGGCAGCCTCCAATTGAATAACCTCTTGAGGTACTTTGATGTTCCCAATATGCACCCTGGCACCGGCTTCGTCCAAAGCGTCAATGGCTTTATCTGGTAAATGACGGTCCGATATGTAACGATCTGTTAGTTTGACACAAGCGGCCAAAGCATCCTCGGTATAGGCTACCTGATGATGGTCTTCGTATTTATGCTTAATGTTATGCAAAATCTGAAGGGTTTCTTCTGCCGAAGGAGGATCCACCATGACTTTTTGAAAACGACGGTCCAATGCGCCGTCCTTTTCGATAAATTGACGGTATTCGTTCAAGGTTGTTGCGCCAATGCATTGCAATTCTCCTCTGGACAAGGCTGGCTTGAACATGTTGCTGGCATCCAGAGATCCTGAAGCACCTCCGGCGCCGACCATCGTATGAATTTCGTCAATGAACAAAATCACATCCGGGGACTTTTCTAGCTCGTTCATCACCGCCTTCATCCGCTCTTCGAACTGGCCGCGATATTTGGTTCCGGCAACCAAAGAAGAGAGATCCAACGTCACGATACGCTTGTCAAACAAAATTCTAGAAACCTTCTTCTGGTGAATTCGAAGGGCCAAACCTTCGGCAATAGCCGTCTTTCCGACTCCAGGTTCACCAATGAGGATAGGGTTATTCTTCTTGCGACGGCTAAGAATCTGGGATACCCTTTCGATTTCGGAATCTCTTCCAATAATGGGATCCAAACGACCATCTTCGGCAAGTTGCGATAAGTCACGCCCAAAGTTGTCAAGGACCGGGGTTTTGCTTTTGGGATTGGCGGATTTACGAGGCAAATCACCATTACCCTTTTTGTCGTCATCCCCGTACGCATCTTCGTAAGAAGAACGAGGCGAAGCCGGTGGCTCCGTTCTTTCTCTACCTTCGATCATGGCATCAATTTCTTCCTTGACCATTTCGTAGGTAACATCAAATTTTTCGAGTACTCTGTTGGCCAGGCAATCTTCGTCCCGGAGAATGGACAACAACAAATGGACGGTGCCGATCAACTCGCTCTTGAAAATCTTGGCCTCCAAAAAGGTAATCTTCAGGATTTTCTCCGCTTGTTTGGTCAAGGGAATTTGATCCGCTTGCAGGCCTTCCTTTTCCCCGGTATGCCGCATGGAATCTTCGATGGCGGCCTTGAGTTTATCGATGTTTACCCCAAGGTTG
Organism: Sphingomonadales bacterium; assembly: GCA_016872125.1. GTDB lineage: Bacteria > Bacteroidota > Bacteroidia > UBA7662 > UBA7662 > SYHX01. The sequence continues at coordinate 1,921 of VHBD01000016.1, read as the reverse complement.
CGAAGGGTTTTGATCGCTTGCCCATCGCCTTCGCGAATAAGGCCCAAGAGCAAATGACTGGCATCGATATAATCATGCCCCAAGCGAACAGCTTCTTCTCGGCTGAAGGCTATGACATCTTTGACCTTAGGGGAAAATTTTGCATCCATGGACGGGGCTTTGTTGCAAAATTAGACACAAATCCCGTGCCAAACCTTGGCCTAACCCAAAATTACTCACATCCATGGCCGCCCAAAAGGCTCCCTATGGACGACGTATCAGCAAGCGTTCGAGGGCAAATCCACCTTGATGAAGGACCTCCACAAGGTAAATACCTTGAGGCCACCCAGCGGTTTCCAAGTCACCGTAGGCGTTTCCGACCAGCAAATCCCATTGATCCTGGTGGTGTAAGCGGCCTTGAGCATCCATAACACGAATGCGGACCGTCGCATCCCCCTCCAAATCCAAAGCCAACCTTACCCTATCCGTACCCGGATTGGGGAAGACCCGCAATCGGGTGCTGGCTATCGAGGGTACTGGACGAACTGAGGTCCCTGTGGAAGTCCCAAAACCGTAAACATCGTTGCGATTCCGGGGCTGTAGCTTCCAGTTTCCAAAATTGTAGGTCAGAATGCCGCGAATGAAATTCAAACGCTGACGGAATGTCAGGGAATCGGTATTGAAGTTCTGCCCCAAATCCAGACTTGACAAGGAAACTCCGCCTCGGACCCTCAAGCCTGCGGTCACCGTGGAATCGGCATAAATACTAAATTCCCCGAAGTTGCTGGGCGCATCAGGGTTCTGATTGACCACATAGACGGAATCAAAAACCAACAAAGAGGATTCATGAGGTTCCGTGTAGGAGTACCTTCTGGCCATGATGGAATCCATGGGGACGCGGAATGGGGCGTAGGGCTGGCCCGGGGCAATAAATTGATAGTCCAAAACCTCCAGGGTGGTGATACCAAAGTCTTCAATCACCAAGCCCTTTTTGATCCAAATGCTATCTCCCCTGAGACGGGTATCAATATCCGTTGACCCGTTGTTATCCGGACGCAAGGTGATTCCCGTCCAAGGGCCCACACCATCCTGGAAAATGATCCTCCCATAATCCGAAGGATCCAAGGTGGACATGATTCTCCCTCGGATTTGCATGCTATCCAAAACCGTACCATCGTAGATGGAGCGACCGCCAATGACAGGCGATTCTTGAATCTCCGATACCCGGGTAATTCCTCCATTCATCACCCTAAATAATCCAAAGGATTGTATCGTATCCGGTTGTACGCCGTTATTATTCTGGTTATCGGTGGCCCGAACATAGTAATGATAATAGGCCCCGTTGGTGTTGAACACTGAACCAGGAATAATGGCCAAGAAAGAATCCGGAGCGACCAAAGTCATGGCAACCGAATCATAGGGTCCTCCGGAGACTCCGGGTGCATAAAACAATTTGGCTGCGGTCACTGAACCGTCCAAGTCCACAATGCGAGCTCCGATGCGCACGGTATCCCCTACCTTGGGAACCGATGGTCTCGCCTTCCAATTGCTGATAAAGGGAGGAGAAGCCATCACCGAACCCAGATCCGAAGGGGTCAATGGAATAATCTCATACCTTGGATAGAGGTTACCAAAATTGGTTTCGGTGATTACACCACGTACATGAGAAAAGACCTTACCCTGTTGAACAAAAACCGGTGCAGCGGGATTGGGAGGAACCGATGCAGTCGATGAGACGAATGGAGGACGAAAGAAACGAACCGCATCGCGCACATTGATTTCGGAACCGGAAGCATCCCTCAACATCCAACTGACCCTGCCACCTCCAAAGGTACTCACGTTTGTGACCAAGACATTGTTAAATTGCACATACATCCCCTCGTATGGTTCTCCGCTAGGCTTTTGAATTTGTTGAGGAACGGCCGGATTATTCGGATCATAG
>VHBD01000015.1 GCA_016872125.1 Sphingomonadales bacterium | reverse complement strand
TGGGTAAAATACATCCAAACACCCCTCAGGGTGTCGGGTTTGGATAACCAAAATTTATTTGCACAAGAACCAGCGACTACGTTAATTCCGTAGCCGGTTTCGGCTGTTCCATCATCGTAAGCAAACTCATTCCAAAGTTTGACGCCCTCGTTCAAGGTATCGTTACGAGGGAGGTAGTCACTAGGGGTCTGCACCACGTATTCAATTCGAAGGGTCAGACTATCCGCGCTGCTTGTCGGAACGGCAAATCGCTGAAAAATCAATCCCGAACTGCTCAAGGTCCCTAGGGCTAAAGAAGGCAAAGGATTGCTGTTGATCAACGGAACAGAAGCGTTTTGGGCAAAGACCCGGTAAGATCGATCGTAGGTCACTGTACTCCCGTTGTTCACCACCGATACACCGTGGGTTGGGTTCAAGAATCTGGAAGTATCCTCCATAAATTGATTGAGCGGCATGCTCCGATAGGGTCGCAAATATGTTGCATTGGTTTGCACCAAGGCAATATCATCAAAGAGGGTATCCGAGCTTGTTCTACCGGCATCGAGAAACACATAATCCAAATGCCAACAATCCACCAAACCTGTAAGTGACCCGTAATTGACCCATCGCATTCGCATGCCATCGTAGAGGTACTGCGGATCGCTTAGACCAATAACCGCAAATCGAAATGGCTGAACCGATGAACCGTTCGCATGCCAGACCTTATTCCATGACCCGCTGCTAGACTGAAATTCTAAAATCAATGAGTCTGTGGGCTCAGGGCTTTCGGACCAACCAGCCGGTTGATACGCAAAAGTCAAAAACAACGAATCCACAGCGGAATACCCTCCAAGGCGGAGAGGCCTCGAAGTCAAAAAATCTGCTCGACCCGAGGCGGACAAGGAGCTGTTATCGTAAGGCCTACCCGTAGAATCCAACCCATCAAAGGTCACAAAACCTTGTCCAGGAGGACGAATTGCCATATCGTTGTTACGAAAAACATGACGATCAGCCCAAAGGTGAGGGTCAGGAAAATATCCTGAATGGGAGAAGTCATCCACAAAGGGCAAAGCCAAGGTATCTGTGGAACGCTGAGTCCTTGCATGAAGGCTTGCTGCACTTGGAGCATGATGGTCCCGGAGAATGGGGTTAAGCCGAATCGGGTAAATACCCTCTTGGGCCATGACTTTGCCCCAACTTGCCAAAGACAAGAGCCCAACAAGTCCAATGCAGCGAATCAATCGGCCAACCATAAGTCCACAAATTCCAACGCCTTGACCATCCCCTTATTGCCCCCGGGCATAGGACGTTGGCGAACAATGAGCGCCTTGGAGCTGTCGGATACCTCTCCCAAAAAGTTAACAGAACCCAAAGACAAGGCCGATTCAGCAAGGAATATTCGAGCTTCGTCCAAGGTAAGACCGATCAGGGAAGGAACCTCCACCAAAGAATCCATATTACCCAAGCCAATAACCAAATCAATGGCAGTTCCACGAGCAAGCGGGGTGCCGGCAGCCACACTAAGACCATTACGCCTACCCTCAAGCACAACATTATGCGCTATATCTGGCTGGTATAGCAGTTGCCCAACTTTGAAGCCTTTGTTTTGCAAATCAAGCGTGGCTTTACGTAAGGACAAATCAGCCAGTTGGGGAAGCGCCACCATGGGCAAGTCTGCCAAATTGAGGGTCAAATACACCCTGCGGCCTTTCTTGACCAAAAGTCCGGACGAGGGGTCAGTCGCCACCACGGCTGAAGGATCGAAACCTTCGGTAAATTGGGAATCCGTTACCACAGCTTCCAAATCCAATGCCACCAAAAGGGATTCGGCTTCTTCAAATGACTTGCCTAACAAAGAGGGAACCTCAACCGCCTCGCCATGGGAAGTGTACATGTTCAATGCCGCTAGAGTGCCAAGCACCAGCAATAAATTAAGTACTAGGAATTGTATCCAAAATTTGCGAACGGGCGATATCATGAGTTCAAAATTCTTTCAAATCCTAGCGCGATAATGCGCTCAATAAATTGATGTGGGGTGTAACCTGCGAGTGCAGCCTGATGGTAGATGCAAGTGGCCGGCGTCATGCCCGGCAAGGAGTTGATCTCGATGATCACCACTCGAATTTCTCCTGCGTTGGAAATTCCCACAAAGGCATCAATCCTGCAGTAGCCTTCCACACCGGCCACCTCGGCCGCTTTACGAAGTGTTTCCTGCACCTTATCCATGATCCGAACTTGCTCGGAAGGCTCCAGCGAGAATCGAGCTGGGGTGATGTTAGTACCTTGTCCTGCCAGAAACTTTTCTTCGAGGCTAAGGATCCCCTCACCGGCAATGCTTTCGGAAGGTTCGAATACTTCGTAATCCCGATGACCTCCGGGTTTGGATTCAACCAACATGGCGCCGGTGATTTCCAGAAAATACTCGTTTTCCCGTTCTGATATGAACTCCTCGAGCAAGAATGCCTTCGAACGGTTAAACCATTCCGATCCGGGAACCTTCAGCAAGGAAGCAGCTTCCAATGGCCACTGATCGTCTTCACGGAAAGTCAATTGCGCATAGGCTTCCAATTCTTCCCTGCATGTCAAACGATAAACCGCAGTAGAGCATCCATCATCAAGCGGTTTGGCGATCATGGGCCAACGTCCTTCTACTTTGAGGAACGGTTCATCGAATCCCTTACGCCAATCTTCCGTGGTAATTCGGCGCTGTTCGGCCACTTGAAGGCCTGACGCACGAAGCATTTGACCGGTTAAAAACTTGTCGATGGTGAGGGAACTGCTTTTGACCCCCGATCCGTTATAGGGTATACCAAGGGTGTCCAATCGTTCTTGCAAGGCCCCGTCTTCGCCGGGTCGACCATGCAGAGCAATAAACACAAAATCAACTTGATTCGCCAAATCCTCCCACGCTAAAGGCTTCGCAAATTCCAAGGCATTGGGGGCGAAGGTCTCCAGAATTTCCTTGAAATCATTGCGAATTTCCCCAATCACCTTTGGTCTTGAAACCTCATGAATTCCAGCCATAATATCATCAGCATTATCCTTCAAATGAAGATGCATGGGCAATTCATGGAGATCCCATTGCTGGGCATTACCGCTCAGAAACATAGATATGGGATTGTAACCTTCGGTAGAAGAAATTTTTTCGAAAATATTTCGTCCTGACTCCACCGAAATATGTTTTTCAGAGGAGTACCCCCCCATGAGCACCCCGATTCGCTTGCGATTTCCTTGGCCATGCATGGTATGTTGAAGGGATAGGCGAAGCTGTTCGGCGAGTTTACCGCAGCGTATGGAGGATGGGTTCGCTTTGATCCTTGCGTGGAGGGAAGCGCTAATGATATAGGAGAGAAAAGCGGAAGGTCTTAGTCCAATTTCTGCAGCCTGCTGAAAAAAGAATGATGAAGGCATCATCCCCGATGTGGTGTTAGGATCATTCAAATAGATCCGCCCGGCGGTGGTCACAAAACCGTCAATGCGCGCATAGACCGAGAAATCAAAGTCTTTGAACAATCGCTCACAAGCCCTACGGATTAGGTGAATTTGTTCATCCGGCAAATCAATCGGAGTTTTTTTGCGTGCAAGACCGGGAAGATATTTGGAACGATAATCGTAAAATTCTTGGGAAGAAGTAATTTCTGTAGGCGGCAAGGCAGAAACCGTTGCATCTGATTTTTCCAAAACAATGCAAGAGAATTCTTTACCAACAATGATTTCTTCAACTAAAACATCGGTTTCTGAATCCAAGGATTCCATCTCGCAAACATCGCCTGTGAATTCATGGAGAAACCAATGTTCCCAAGCTGCGGGTGAGAACCACACTACCCCGGAGGTTCTATCTCTCAATGGAAATCCGATACCTGTACGAAAATCGGCCAAACGATCCAAGGCCGTTTCCCCAGCCTTCTGATATTCCGCCTTGCGGATCTTGGCCGTGAAAAAGGCTTTGTCGATAGCTTCTTCGAGGGCAACCGTATCTACGTTTCGCAACAAGGTCAGACCAATACTGCTCCCTTGGTTGGCAGCCTTGATCACGCAACCGTTTGGAAATTGAGTCATGATCTTTCCAACCCACTGTTCCCTCGCAAAAGCATTCTCCCCCACCCAACCTGTCCTTGGTATGGCCAAGAATTTTGGAACATCCCAACCTGAAACCTGCATATCGTGACGCTGTGCGACTTTGTTCATTGCCCATGCAGCTGCTCGAGGGCCGCAGCCCGTATAGGGTATCTCCCAAAAGTCCAAAATCGATTGCACCCGACCGTCTTCTCCATTCCTTCCATGCAATGCCATAAAAACCAAATCAATTCGCCAGGATAAATCCTCCCACGCTATAGGTTTCCCAATGGCCTTTCTCCATTCCTCTGCATGAAGGTGAGCGTCTTCGTGCTGTTCGGCATAGGGCATCCAGGCCCTGGAAGACACCTCCTTGGATGATTCAGCAAGCGAAACCTTGTCTTCGTGGTGGAATGGAAGGCTGGAAGGATAAAAGTCTCGAATACTTCCTTTGTACAAAAAGGGCCAATCCAATTCCACCAAATTTCCAAAAGAATCCACAAAAAGCGGTACGGCTTCAAAAATGCTTTTGTTTAACAAATCATAAACCGTACGCCCTCCTGCAAAAGAAACTTCCCTTTCGCGGGAATTTCCACCGAATAGAATCCCAACTTTAATTTTCGGAGGCCGTGACGAATCTTGATTCAAGGGGATGCGATGATTTCAGAGTAGGGACTTATGAAAATCAGTGTTATGATCCGTGGAGGTATTCCTTTCGTTCAAGCAAAGTGGCCTTGGATTCCACGTGATCGGGATCAGGTACACAGCAATCGACAGGGCATACCGCTGCACATTGGGGCTCTTCATGAAAGCCCTTGCATTCGGTGCATTTGTCGGGTACGATAAAATAGACATCATCGCTCACCGGGATCATGGGATCTTGGGCATGCACCAAGGACCCGTCTGCTCGCTGGACCAGGTCACGAAGTTGGGTGCCCTCGGCATATTTCCACGAGATACCGCCCTCGTATATGGCGTTGTTGGGACATTCCGGTTCGCAAGCACCGCAATTGATGCATTGGTCGGTAATCATGATGGCCATTCAATCCTATTTTACGGGGTAAATTTACAACAAAGACCCTCCTATGTCGTCAAACCCCAGCGCCGCGAGCCTCGTCCAGCTGTTGCATCGTTGGGGTCAATGGATGGGTTCAACCCTTGATGGCGATGATTGGTCGGAATGGTCCTCGTCTGTGGCCGTCCAAAACCCCTGGTTCGAGCCCGAAATGCTGAAGCAAGCCTTGAAGGCATGGTCCATGGCTTTGGAGCCCCGTTCCTTGGAACGGTGGCTTGCCCATGACGAGGATACCCCTTTTCTCCAAAGGCCGCCTCGCAGTGTAGGTCTCATCCTTCCAGGCAATATCCCTTTGGCGGGTTTGCATGATGTCCTCTGCACGTTGATCGCGGGACATACGGCCCTTGTCAAACCATCCTCGGATGATGCAGGACTTGTATCCTGGGCCATACACGGTTTGCTGGCCTTACAACCTGAATGGAGCAATCGCTTCGCTATCGTGGATAAACTCAATCGCGTGGATGCCATAATCGCCACGGGTTCAGCTTCTACCCTACCTTATTTTGAGCAGTATTTTGGGCAAATTCCACACCTGTTCAGGTCCCATCGAAATTCCATTGCCATCCTTGATGGCAAGGAAAAAACAGAAGATTGGATCGGTCTGAGCCAGGATATTTTTCTCTATTACGGCAAAGGTTGCCGAAACGTATCCAAACTATTGGTCCCGGAGGACATGTCACCGCAACATATTTTGGATGGGCTGCAACATTACCCTTGGGAGGGCAACAACCATCGTTATCGAAATAATTTAGACTATCAGCTAGCCTTGCATATGCTGAATCGAAAGCCATTCACCCACAATAGCTCGGTGATCTTAGTGGAAAGCCCAACCATCTCGTCTCCCCTTGCCGTGTTGCACTTTGAATATTATCAGTCGGAACAAGATTTGGCCCGCCAAGTCTTGGGGGCGATACCCGTAACGCAATGCTGGTCAGGCAATCAACTCGTTGCTCGATGGGGACAACGACCCTCCTTCACGAATCAATTTGAGGAGGAGCAATGGAATACCTGGTGTACCCATGCAGTCGAATTTGGTCAATGCCAATTCCCTGAAATAGACCGGTATGCTGATGCTGTGGATACGCTGTCTTTTCTACGAAGCATTCAGTAGAATTTTACACAAAACGTGGAGGGTACGATCGATTTCTTCTTCGGTGTTTTGGGAACCCAACGAAAATCGCACCGCCGTACGATCGTTAGGCATTCCAATTCCATTAAGCACATGGGATCTCGATTCCGCCCCTGAGCTGCATGCGCTTCCACCTGATGCACAAATTCCTTCGATATCTAAATGAAAGAGCAACATTTCTCCTTTGGGATGGGGCGGAAACGACACGTTTAACACCTGGTACATGGATGGTCCGTTGATATTACCGTTGAAGGTTACCCCTGGGATGGCCTCCAGGATTCCCTCCTTGAGCCTATTCTTCAATCGAGCAATGCGTTCACGGCGCTGTTCCATGCTCGATACCGACAATTCTAAGGCCAAACTCATCCCCGCTATTCCCGGTAAATTTTCGGTACCACCACGCATATTTCTTTCTTGGGATCCGCCTGTCAGCATAGCACCTAACGATAAGCCACCGCGGATATAAATAAATCCTACCCCTTTGGGGCCGTAAAATTTATGAGCAGATCCGCTGGCCATATCTAAACCCATATCCGTAAAATTTAACGGGTAATGACCAACCGTTTGGACCATATCGGAATGAAAAAGTACGTTATGGGCTTTGCACAGGGTAGCGACCTTTTCGATCTCTAACATATTACCAATTTCATTGTTACCGTGCATCAGGGTGACGAGGGTTGGAATATTCAAATCCCTTGATTCCTGCAGCCATAGCTGGAGTTGGTTCAAATCCAAGATGCCCTGGGCATCGTTGGGCAACCAACAGATTTCGGTGCCATGGACTTTACGAAGCTGTTCAAGGACATGGGTAATGGCATGATGCTCCAGCGAAGAAGAAATGATGCGACGAATGCCTAAATTTTCGACAGCACAACGGCAAGCCATGTTATCCGATTCGGTTCCGCCGGAGGTAAAGAAAATCTCCGATGGTGAGCAGCCAAGCGCCTGGGCCATGCTTTTGCGGGCCTTTTCGATGATGATGCGTGATTCTCGACCCAGAAAATGTATGGAGGAAGCATTTCCGTAACATCGAATCAGGAGCTCGGACATGGCCGAAGCTACTTCCGGATGTATCGGGGTGGTCGCCGAATTATCCAAATAGATGCGGGGAAGATCGTTGGTCATGAACCTAGGATTTGACGAGCTTTGGAGGCAAGTTCAGTGGCAGCATGTGCGTAACTAGACTCGGAGTAAATGCGCAAAATGGGTTCTGTATTGGATTTACGCACATGCACCCAGCCCTCTTCCAAATCAAGTTTGAGTCCGTCGGACCAGTTCTTTACCGCATTCGGAAAGGCATCGGCCAAACGTTGCAAGAGCAATTCAGGGTTTGCTTGAGGATCGAAGGTTACCTTTTCTTTGGCCATGGCATAGGTCGGGTAAGTGGATCTCAATTGGCTCATGGTCTGACCTTGTTCCACATAATGCGAGAGAAACAAGGCGATCCCCACCAAAGCGTCCCTCCCGTAATGCAGATCCGGTAGAATAATGCCTCCATTCCCTTCCCCGCCAATCACGGCTCCTGATGCGCGCATCGCCTTAACCACATGCACTTCGCCAACAGGTGAGGCATGGTAAGGCTGTTCGTACCGAGCACATACGTCTCGAAGGGCCCTGGATGAACTTAAATTCGAAACAGCAGGCCCAGGTTTTTGTCCCATGACATAGTCCGCCACCGCAACAAGGGTATATTCTTCCCCAAACAATTCGCCGTTCTCCATAACGAAGGCGAGCCGATCCACGTCGGGATCCACCACAATGCCCATATGAGCTTGACGGGACAGCACCTCCGTGCAAATTTCATCCAAATGCTCACGCAGTGGCTCAGGGTTATGTGCAAAACGACCGTTGGGCTCGTCATTCAATACTTCAATTCGATGTACCCCTAATTGGGTCAAAAGGGCGGGAACCGCCACAGCCCCCGACGAATTGATCCCATCCACCACCACATGCAATCCGGCGGCGGCAATGGCTTGTCGATTCACCAAGGGTAATGCCAAAATGTCTTGAATGTGAGCCTCCAAAGCGGAATCATCTTGATGGTATTGCCCCAAATCGTGCACGGTGGCGAAGGGTAAGGGTTCACCTTTATAGACCATTTGGAGAAGAGCAGCACCCTGTTCGGAATCAATGAAGCAACCTTGATGATCCAATAATTTCAAGGCATTCCATTCCCCTGGGTTATGGGAGGCTGTCAAAACGATGCCTCCCGCAGCACCCACTCGAGGCACCTGCATCTCGAGGGTTGGTGTAGTGGTCAATCCTAAATCAATCACATCCAAACCGCAAGCCATCAAGGTACCGCATACCAAGCGACTCACCATATCACCCGAAATGCGGGCGTCTCGACCAACTACCACGGTGCGACCATGATCTTGTTCCAGCAACAAGGCTGCATAGGCATTGACGAAGGATACGATATCGTGAGGGGTCAAATTGCTGCCAGGTTGACCGCCTATGGTTCCGCGAATTCCAGAAACAGATGCTATTAAAGTCATATTTTGTGCTTAATCAAATGTCTTGGGTGTCGGTCTCGTGAATTAGGATTATTGAATAAGTTTCAATCACCAAAGGTAGGTTTTGCCTGTGTAACCAATCCAAAGGCCTTTGAAGGAACAATATGCAGGGCCTATGAGTTGAATTTGCTGCATAGAACCGGTCGTATCAACATGGGCACTTACGGTCATCTGGCCTCCACGGAATTGTAAATTTATTTCTGCAAAGGAGCCCTTGAACTCTGTAGTATTTTGTTGCACATGCAATATTGCGCAGGCTACTGCACCCGTTCCACAACTCAGTGTTTCTGCTTCAACCCCACGCTCGAAAGTCCTAATTTTCAGATGATTGAGGTCAATCACTTCCATGAAATTGACATTAGTGCCCCCGGGTAAGAAAAGGGAATGCTCCCGAAGGGCTCTACCCTCACGTTCCACAGGATAATTCACCAAATCCCGAACCGGCAACACCAAATGCGGTGAACCCGTGTTGATAAAGGTCCCTAATTCCAAGACCTTCATATCCTGCGGTGCTTGCATGCCCAAGACAATCAAACCTTCCTCAGTCTGATTCACCTTATGCAGACCATCGCTGGCGGTAAAGGCTCCGCTATTGCCCTCAAAATACCCTTTGCGAAAGGCATGAGCAGCGGCACACCGTGAACCGTTGCCACATAAAGAGCCCTCTTTGCCATCTGCATTCAAGTAATGAAGGTGAAAGGTCGCCTTGGAATCCAAGCCTGGATTAGCGGTGACAGACGATTGTGGGGGCAATAAAACCAAGATTCCATCCGCCCCTATTCCAAATCTTCGGTCGCAGCATAAGCGCATGGCCGTTTCGTTATGCCAAAACTTTGAATCAACGGCCTGACTCGCCCAAGTCGAAGATGGTGAGAGCAAATCCACCAACACAAAATCATTGCCGCAAGCTTGGTATTTATAGAATTCAAATTGCATATCGTTTCAGCCGTGATGTTTCCACTGTGGCAAACATACTAACGGAGCCAAGGGAACGTTCAATTAGCGAATTCCAGTTTTTGGCACGATTTTTGAACATTAATTGGGGATTTCGGTTAACCCATAAACACATACTATGTCAAAATTTCGCCAACATGGAGCTACGGTGCTCATCGCATTTTTGGGAAGCTTGCTAGGGGCTTGGATCGTATACGGCCTCCAAAAAAGACCTGCCTTGCATCCTGCCAATTGGGGCTCTGCGCCTGTCACTTTGACGGCCTTCCCTGAGCATATTGTGGAACATCCCAATTTCGTAACCACCGCAGCCATGGTGACTCCCTGTGTCGTGCATATCAAAACCAAAGGCAGTGCTCAAGGATCTTTCAAAGGCGAAATTCCCCCGGGTATGGACATGTTTCGGGACTTTTTCAACGGTCCGGACATGATGCCGAGAGGTCCTCAAATGGGCTCCGGTTCCGGAGTAATTCTCTCCGCGGATGGGTACATTGTAACCAACAATCATGTCATTAAAGAAGCAGATGAAATCGAAGTCATCCTTAATGATAAACGGAGTTTCAACGGCAAGGTGGTAGGTCAGGACCCAAGTTCTGACCTTGCTGTCGTCAAAATCGAAGCCAACGATTTGCCCTTTGTCAAAATCGGGAATTCCGATAAACTCCAGATCGGGGAATGGGTTTTGGCTGTTGGCAACCCGTTTAATTTGAATTCCACCGTCACCGCAGGGATCGTTTCGGCCAAAGCCCGTAACATTAACATTTTGGGTGGAGGCACCAGCCTGGAAGCATTCATCCAAACGGATGCAGCGGTCAATCCCGGGAACAGCGGTGGTGCTTTGGTCAATGTCCAAGGGGAATTGGTCGGGATCAATACGGCCATCGCATCGAGCACCGGAGCTTACCAAGGGTATGCCTTTGCGATTCCTGCCAATTTGGTGACCAAAGTGGTGGAAGACCTCAAGGTTCACGGAACGGTGCAGCGTGGTTTCTTGGGTATCCAAATCAGGGATGTGGATGCGGCCTTGGTCGAAAGCGAGGATCTCGAGGTCATTAGTGGGGCGTATGTAGCCGATTTCATGCCGAATTCGGCTGCCGAAGAAGCGGGTATCCAAAAAGGCGACGTGATCACCAAAGTGGAAGGGCAAAGCATCAAATCCACTCCTGAACTCATGGAAATCGTAGGCCGCAAAAGGCCCGGTGAAAAAGTGTCTTTGGAAATCAACCGCAAAGGGAAATCACAAACCTTTGAAGTCAAATTACGCAATGCAGACGGTAAAGCGGAATTGGTCAAAGCCGCTCCCAAAGAGGAAGATAGCGACTGGCTAGGGGCCAAACTGGAGCGTGCATCTCGCAAAGAACTCGAGAGCCTCAAACTGGAATCAGGAATCAAAATCAGCAAACTTGGTAGCGGTAAATTGAAAGAAAGCGGTATCCGAGAGGGTTTCATTATCACCAAGGTGGACAAAACCGAGGTCAACAGCCCCAAAGCCTTGCGAGAACTGGTACGCGGCAAAAAAGGCGGTCTGCTCATCGAGGGCCTGTACCCCAACGGCACCAAAGGCTTTTACGGGATAGAAATTCCTTGATAAGAATTACAGCGTCCGCAGGAAGGCCAGCAAAGCCTGTTTTTCCTCTGGATTAAGGTGGATTTGCCCTGCCTCACCCGCTCCCTCGGTATAGTGTTGCAACACAGTTTCTAAGGTTGCTGCAGATCCGTTGTGAAAATAAGGAGCGGTCTTGGAAAGAAGCACCAGCGGCGGTGTTCGAAATCGCCCTCGGTCCTCTTCCAACAAACTAATGGCAGCCCTACCAGGATCCGACGAGTCCACACCCAAATTATAGAAACGTCCATCGGTCAACGATGGACCGTGATGACAACGAATGCAACCCGCTTTGCCTTTGAACAAAGCCAAACCTTGTTCGGTATTCCGATTAGGGGACGTGTGCGCTCTTGTTGACGAATGTTCAGTGGTTGGATCCCCTTTTTTCATAGGGTGTCCAATCTCTTTCACATATTCCCGTATCGCCAAAAGGTAGCCTGCCGCCAATGATTGACCCGAATACAATCGATTTAAAATAACTTTGTAACGGGTAAAGTGCTGCAATTTCCTATCCAAGTCAACAGGGTTCATATCCTGGTCACGATGCGCGGTCAAGGCGGCCAAAACTCCTTGACTACCGTAACGTAACGGGGTCACTCCCCCATCCCACATCAACGGTATATCCTGGGGGAGTCCGATCAACGTAGGCGTATTTCGTACAGTCTGCCTGCCCCAAACCCCTTTGGAAAAGGGTACGTTGTCTGCAAAGGCATGTTCGGCCTTGTGGCATGATGCGCATGAAACACGACCATCGCTGGAAAATCGGGGGTCCTCAAAGAGGACTTGTCCAATTGCTGCAGCCGAAGTTGTTAAGCCTGTGGATTCGCTGCTTTGATCTGCACAAGATGCCAAGATCAAAATCCACAAACAACATCCGCTGAAACAAGACCTCAAGGCTCGGCGTAGGCAGGGTTGGATGCCAACGTGCTGTCGGTCAGGGTATGAAGGAAGGCAATAAGGTCCGACTTGTCTTGAGCGCTCAGCCTCAGACCACCGGTTTGAACCCTAAGATTGGCGTTCAAGGTGCTGCTCTGCACCACGCCATGGTCGTAATGGTCGATAACTTCCTCCAAGGTGGCCAAGCGACCATCGTGCATGTACGGTGCGGTGAGACCTACGTTGCGAAGGGAAGGGACTTTGAATTTGCCTCGATCGCCCGGCAGTCCGGTAACCACCTGGAAGCCCGGTTGGAGGACCGAGTCCAATCCGTTGTTCTCAAACAAACGATTGGTAAACAAGGCCCCACCATGACAGTGAAAACAATCCGCTCCCGTAGGACGACCAGTACCCGGGGCGGAAAATTCACGCATGAACAAATCAAAGCCGCGTTGCTCGGCAGGAGACAAGGTTGCCTGACCCATACGGGCCTTATCAAACTTGGAACGCCAGGAAGTCATGGACAAAAGGAATTGCTCCAGGGCTTTTTGGAAGCGCTCCACATTCACGGTTTCGTCGCCAAAGGCCTTGCCAAACCGCTCCCTGTACGCCGCATCACCTCGAAGCCTGGACAGGGCCTCCTCCAAGGGTAAATGCATTTCCAATGGATCCTGAACAGGCTGAACCACCTGGTCCCTAAGGTTGGGAGAACGCCCATCCCAAAAAAAGCGATTTGCCCATAACAAATTAAAAACAGGCATGGCATTGCGGGATCCGAGCGTACCGTTGACGCCTCGTGAATAAACCAAGGTATCCGTAAAGGCATGATTGGGCAAATGGCATGAGGCACAGGCCACGGTACGGTCTAAACTCAACGCTTTGTCATAAAAAAGTTGACGACCCAGGGCTACCCCCTCCACCGTAGCGGGATTATCCGAGGGCCATGGCAAAGATGGAAAACCAAGACCAGGTGGCGGCAGATCCACGGTGAAGGGTGTGGGTGCGGGGAAAATCTTGGGCTGATCGGGTCTACAACCAAGCAAAAATGAGCCCAATAGCAAAACCCAAGAAATTCGAAACGACGCCAAATTCTCCAAGGCTTAGGGGTTGGTGCTTGACATTCCTTTCCACGCAAAGGCCCCGCCAAGGTTGGAGGCTAATTTCTCGGCAACCCGGTCCCCTAAGGAGGCGTGAGAAAAAGAAGAAGAATCGGTGATCCAATGGGTATGACTACCGTCAAAAAACTGACGCATACGCAATTCAACCTTCATGGTTTCCAACACTTTGTTCAAGGTGGTGGAGGGAAAGCGCAAGGTCATGGGGCGATAATAGGTATCCCCACCCAAATGATAGGAAAAACCTCCGTTCAAGGGTGGATCCGTCCGTTGATACTGTCCTTCCAATTTAAAGAAGATATAACCTGTGTTCCAATTCCAATGCATATGGGCACTGTTGAGCAAAGAGAGCGGATTTGACACCGGCCATAACGCAGGGTCGCTGTGGTTTCGCAGGGAATCAACCCCTACGGCCAGACGAAATGCGATAAATGTTCCGGAAGGGGCTGTATTTGAAATTTTCCATGAATACTGAATTTGGCGCTCCAAATCCGCATAGGCTACTGCATCGGGGAATTCCAACCAGGAACTGTCCGAACGCTGCAAAGCAAAACCGGTTAAGTAATATTGACAATGGTTAATTTCGATTTGATTCAAGGTGGTTGGTAACCAACTTTGGTTAAGAATCAACGGAACAGCGGCGCCTGGAGGTGGTCCCATTTCGTAAACATGTCCCAACTGCAAAAACAAGCCGGTGGAGGCAGGCGGCTCAGGAGACTTGGACTGACATCCTAACATCAAAAACAGGAGGATGCCAAGGCCATAACTTTGGATTTTGTTCATGGCGAGGCAATTCATGGCAAGCAAATTAAAAGTAGTCGTTCCATTAAGGAACATCTTGAATTTGTGGGGTATGGAACAAGTCCTCCTCCTCATTGGACCATAGCAATTGCAAACCTTCCCCATCAAAAAGCATGAAACGCAAGGGGGAAGGTACCAAAACCAATTTAGCTCTCCTTGCCGGTTGTCCCGCTGTTTCCCAACCCACCAGGATGCCTTCATCCATGGGCAACTCATAGGATCCCTCTTCGATGACTGATTCGTTGTATCCTGAAGCCATATAAGCAGTAGGTAACAATACTTCTTGGCCTGGAAAATGAGCTTCATGGATCTTTTGAAGTTTGGCCTCCAAATAGGATCCATATTCTTGGTTAAAGGCATCCTCGGCATCGGTCATTGCGTCTTCTACTTCATCGTAGGTCGGGTCCGAATAATTCAATCCAACCAATTGATTTCGCAAAGCGATAAGGGCCATAAAGTCTTGGTCCAAGCTGTCTTTTTTCATGGAAAATTGCTTTATTCTTTGCAAAAATACAAAGTTATTGGCATACCAAGCACCAAGCTCAGCCATGGTACAGTCATCTGGCCTTGAAATTATCTTTGGGGCATGAAAATAAAATTTGGAACCGATGGATGGCGGGCCATTATCGCTCGTGAATTCACCGTTGATCAGGTAGCCAGAGTTGCTCAGGGTACGGCGTCATGGCTTCTTACGCATCATTCGCATCCTTCGGTGGTTTTAGGCTCGGATTGCCGCTTTGGTGGGCGCATGTTTGCCGAGGTCGTTGCCAAAGTCATGGCCCAAAATGGGGTCAAAGTCCTCTGGGACCAAAACGATTTTGTTTCGACCCCCATGGTCTCTTTAGGTACCTTTCAAAAGGGTGCCCAAGCGGGCATCATTCTCACGGCTAGCCATAATCCACCGGCTTACAACGGATTCAAAATCAAAGCCCATTACGGAGGTCCTGCCATTCCATCCATGATCAGCGAGGTCGAGGCCCTGATTCCAGAGGAGATTCCCACCCTGACTCATACTGTGGATCATTGGATTTCGAAAGGAATGGTCCAGAAATTGGATTTAATGCAGGCTTATCTTGACCAAATTCGCTCAAATTTTGATTTGGACGCTATTGCAGGCATTTCCCATGGCCTCGCCTTCGATGCCATGTACGGTGCGGGTCAACGCGTGATTCCGGCCTTGTTTCCCAAAGCCCATTTACTTCATTGCCAACACAATCCCGGCTTCAACGGTCAGGCCCCTGAGCCTATCGCTCGCAATCTCCATGAGCTCTCCACAACCATGGCGGGTCAATCACACTTGAAAATTGGACTGGCCGTGGACGGTGACGCCGACCGCATTGGACTTGTGGATTCTTCGGGAAATTTTATGGATTCGCACCATATTTTAATGTTATTGGTGGCTTACTTGGCTGGTGTCCAAAAGCGCAAAGGCCGGGTGGTCGTCTCCTTTTCGGTAAGTCCCCGTATTGCCAAAGTATGCGAACATTTTGGGCTGGAACTTCAGGTCACCCCTATTGGCTTCAAATACATCTGCGAAATCATGTGTCATGGGGGTGTTTTAGTGGGCGGCGAAGAGTCGGGTGGCATTGCCATCGACGGCTATATCCCCGAAAGGGATGGGATATGGATCGGTTTGACCCTAATGGAATACATGGCCAAATCTGGTAAAACCTTGGAAGAACTTATCCAGGAAGTTTATGCCATTTCAGGAACCTTTTGGTACGATCGATGGGACTTGCACATCGAAGACGCTCACAAGGCAGAGGTTATGAGCAAATTGGCTAACGGGACATACACCCACTTCGGACCCTATACCGTTCAACGAACCGAATCGACCGATGGCTATAAATGCTGGCTCAACGAGAACGATTGGGTGATGTTTCGCGCATCGGGCACCGAACCTGTTTTGAGAATTTACGCCGAGTCCAATACCCGCGTGGAAACAGAAGCCATTCTCAAGGCTGCCCAAAGTACCCTCTACGAGGCGTAACTTCGTTGCGGTTGCGCGTTCCGCCGCTGGCACTTCGGTGCTGGAGGAAAGTCCGGACAACGCAGAGCGCCAGGCTTTGGAAACAAAGACCGGGGTAACCCGGTAGAAAGTGCCACAGAAAAGAACCGGCCGCAAGGTCAAGGGTGAAAACGTGAGGTAAGAGCTCACGCGCTCCGATGGTGACATCGGTTTGGGGTAAACCTCCTGGGTTGCAAGGCCGTGTATACCGGGGCAGCGCTGCTCGCGCGTTCCCGGGGGGTAGGCCGCTTAGATAAATGGTGGAAATGCCGCAAGGCATACAGAATCTGGCTTACAGCGCAACCTTTTTTTGTTAATTTCTATCCATTTTCACCTGATAATTTCAGTTTTAAATAAATTCTCTAACTTTGTATAGTAAATTAGACAATGTTTATGAGGATTCTTGTTGTTGACGACGAGGCCACCATCAGGGATAGCCTCAAGGATATCCTTGTGAGCGAGGGTTTTGACGTAGAATTGGCCGGCGACGGGTTACAGGCTCTTCAAATTCTTGGAGACCATGAATTCGACTTGGTCCTGTCCGATATCAAAATGCCCCGCATGGATGGCATTGAATTACTTTCCCATTGTGCGAGGCATTACGCACATTTGCCGATCATCATGATATCAGCCCATGGGAATGTGCAGACGGCTGTCGAAGCCACCAAACTTGGGGCCTTTGATTTCATCACCAAACCGTTGGATTTGGACA
Organism: Sphingomonadales bacterium; assembly: GCA_016872125.1. Classification (GTDB taxonomy): domain Bacteria; phylum Bacteroidota; class Bacteroidia; order UBA7662; family UBA7662; genus SYHX01. Next base: position 379 of record VHBD01000015.1, on the reverse strand, counting down.
GGCTGCTGATTACCATTCGGAATGCCCTTCAAATCCGTGCACTTAAGCAAGAAGCCATCACGTGGACCCAGGATGATCTGGATCCTGTAGAACTTCAAGGACAATCCCCTGCCCTCCTTAGTCTCAAAGAAACCTTGCAAAGGGTAGCCCCAACCGATGTTCGTATTTTAATAAGTGGGCAAGCCGGTACCGGCAAAGAATGGATTGCCCGATTCATCCATCGCCTTAGCCCCCGAAATCACGGCCCCTTCGTTTCCTTGAACTGTGCAACGGTCCCTGCTGATAATTTAGAACTAAAGCTCTTTGGCCAAAGTGACCCTTCGGGAGATACCCTCCTGCCCAAAGGCTACTATAACCAAGCACTGGGGGGCACTTTATT
>VHBD01000014.1 GCA_016872125.1 Sphingomonadales bacterium | reverse complement strand
CTCCTCCAAATTTTGCCCCAATGGGGCATTGTTCCAACATCGAGTATTGCCTTTGGAGGCGCTCCACCCAAACCATGAATTCTTTACCGAGCCGGGTGGGGGATGCGGCTTGTCCATGGGTACGGGCGAGCATGGGAATTTCCATCCAGGATTGGGCCAGTTTTTCCAATTCTTGAATGCAGGTCTTCCAGCTTGGAAGAATTACCTCTTGGAGGGCATCATGAAGCGATAGAGGGATAGCCGTATGGTTGATATCCTGGGAGGTGAGGGCAAAGTGTATCCATTCTTTGAGATGACCCGCACCTTCTTGGTCCATGATGTTTTTCATCCAATACTCCATGGCCTTGATATCATGGAGCGTCGTGGCCTCCAAGGTTTTGATGGCCTGCACATCCTGAGGTTCAACTTGGAGAAAGCGGTGACGGAGTTTGTGGAGAATTGCCTGATCCAAAAAAGGTCCGCCAGGCAATTGGGCGTCGCACAAGGCCTCGAAATAAAGCCATTCCACCCGTATCCTGTACCTAAACAACCCCCATTCAGAAAAATAGGGCCCAAGTACTTGAACCGTGGGTTGGTACCTGCCGTCCAATGGGGACAATGCAAGCAAGGATGTATGGTCTGTAAGAGTCAATGCGATCGAAAAAGGCCTTTGGCAGGAATTCAAGAATAACTTTGCAAAAATAGCGTTCAAAGGGCAATGTCAGGGAATTTGAGTGATACGTTCAGGCGCTGCCACTGCATCAATGCAACTAGCCTGTCCTCGTCTTGGGGTGTTTATGTTGGGGTTTTTCTGGTTTTATGGATGGGTCTGGCCGACAGGGTTCAAGCCCAAAGCCCGGGAACGCCCGTTCCCATGGAATTGCCCGCTTATATTGATGATCACGGAGATACGATTCCGGTCGCTTTTCTACCTCATGTGGAGGTTAGGGATAGGCGCATCTTCCGTTCCGCTGCCGAACGCAAACGATTTGATCGCTTGTATTGGAATGTGGTGAAGGTCTATCCCTTGGCCAAGGCTGCAGGTCGCCAGTTGAATGAGTTGGAGGAAGAGCTCAAAACCATGCCAGAATCCAAGCACCGGGCTCATTGCCGCAAATTGGAAGGCTCCCTCAAAAAGCAATACAAGAAGCAGTTAACAGAACTCACCGTGACCCAGGGGAGGATATTGATTAAGTTGGTGGATCGCGAAACCGCTCGAACATCGTATTCCATTGTTCGAGAATTTCGAGGATCTTTCCAGGCCTTTATGTGGCAAGGTTTGGCCCTAATGTTTGGGAGCAACCTTAAATCCACCTATGAACTGCAGGAGGATAGGGATATTGAATTGATTTTGATGATGGTGGAGGGGAAGCAGTACGAGATTCCCTACAAATATAGAAATTAGTGTTATGAAGGACCCCATTGACCCTTTAGAAAAAGTTGCGAATGCAGGATGCGATTGGTTGGTCATGGCTGCCCATCCGGATGATGCAGAATTGGGAATGGGTGGGACCATGCTCAAAGCGGTTGCCCAGGGATTGCGCGTTGTGGTAGTGGATTGGACTCGAGGTGAATTGGGAACGCGAGGGACTGCGGAACTGAGAATGCATGAAGCAGCGATGGCTGCTAAGAAGATAGGTTTGGCCGATAGGGCTCAATTGGACCTTGGTGACGGGTATTTTGAAGAAAATCGGGAGCTGCTTCATCGATTGATTGAAGTTATTCGACGATACCGACCCAAGGTGATTTGGGGGAACGCGGTTTCGGACCGGCATCCGGATCATGGCCGTGCCTCCGGAATTTTACGCAGAGCGGTGTTCATGAGCGCCCTTCCCAAGGTTCAGACCGAATGGAACGGCAAGAATCAGGATCCTTGGAGAGTGTCCCTGTTGGGCTTCTATATCCAGGACCATTACCATAAACCCGATTTGGTGGTGGACATCACCCCCTTTGCACAAGACAAAGAAGAACTTCTTCGATGTTTTGGTTCACAGTTTCACAAGGAAGGAAGTTCGGAGTTGATGACCCCGATTGCGAGACCCGATTTTCTCCCTTTTGTTGAGGCAAGATCCAGGGAAATGGGGCGTTGGATTGGGGTAGAATTTGGGGAAGGATTCCTTTTGGATCGGCCTTGTTCGGTAACAGATTTGGGTCTATTGGTATAGTCCTCGGTCGTAGCGCGGCTCTAGAAGGGTCGAAAGAACGATGGCCCGCCTCCATTCGTTGCGATCAGGCCTTGGAAAGGGGTTAGTTTCAGGCTGGGCGTTGGGTTCAGAACTGAGCTTGGATTCCGTTAGGATTGAAGGTTGAGCATGGCTCATGATGATGGGGGCACTCTTTGAATGAGGAGTAAGCCTTGGGTTGGTGATCGGTGGAGCGGGCAAGGGTGCAGAAGGCAAGGGCAGAGGAGCCTTGGACGGCTGAAAAACCACAGGGCCGGGGCTTGGCCTGGGAACTGGTTTGGGCTTGGCCAGCTGTCTCAACAGCGCATAAGCCAAAGCTCCAACGATATACACAATGGTGGATAAGTCCATAGGAATTTCGTATAAATGTAAGGAAGGTCTGGTTAAGTTTGTGAATGCGCCTGAGGGACCTTTAAATTAATATATTTTACTGATTATATGCGTCTTACGGAAATTGAGGTTAAGGGGTTTAAAAGCTTTGGGGACAGAGTTCTGATACGGTTCAAGGAGGGAGTTACCGGGATTGTAGGGCCCAATGGCAGTGGAAAATCCAACGTGGTGGATGCTATGCGTTGGGTTTTGGGGGAACAGAAGTCCAGAATGCTTCGATCCGACAAAATGGACGGGGTGATCTTTAACGGTACCAAGCAGCGTAAACAAGCCGCTTTGGCCGAGGTTCGCTTAACTTTCGAGAACCACAAGGGAATACTTCCGTCGGAGTATAGCGAGGTCACTATAGGACGAAGGTTATACCGTTCCGGAGAAAGCGAGTATTTGCTTAATGGCGTGACTTGCCGACTCAAAGACATCACCAATTTGTTCCTTGATACGGGGATTGGATCCGATTCATACGCCATCATCGAACTCAAAATGATCGACGAAATCCTCAACGACAAGGATCATTCGCGTCGAGATCTGTTCGAAGAAGCCACAGGCGTTTTGAAATACAAAATCCGCAAAAAAGAGACCATGGCTAGGCTGGAAAGTGCGGAGGCGGATTTGGCCAGGGTTGAAGATATCCTTTACGAAATCGATCGGTCCATGAAGCAATTGCAGAACCAAGCCCGCAAGGCTGAGCAGGTTCAGCAACTCAAAGAAGACTATCGCGTAGCGGCCCAAGAATTGGCTTGGCATCAATTGCGGGGCTGGACGAATCAACTCTCCGAAGGCAATGTTCAGGAGGGTGACCTAAGCACCGAAAAGTCCAGATTGGATCAGGCCTTGCAAGATGCAGAGGCAACGTTGCACAATGGCAAAAGCAAAGTCCTTGAGGCTGAACAGGCCTTGATTCAATCCCGATCCAAGGTTCAGGATTTATCCAACCGCCTTAGAGAATTGGAGGCCAATCAACAATTGCAAGAAGAACGGATACGGAATCTGAACAGCCGTGTTCAAGGTCTTGAGGATCAAAAATTAGCCGACTTGAATCAAATCGCGGAACAAGAAGGAAGAATGGAAGCGATATCCAATGAACTGGCCATGATGAGCCAGCATTTGGATGAGGCCTCAGCGTTGGTTGCCGAGGTTTCTCATCGACTGAATGAAGACGATTGCGCCATGCAGGAGCAAGAGCAACGATTCGCAGAACAACGGTTGACTTTGGATCAATATCAAGCCGCTCGATATGCATTGGAAAGCAATGTCAACATCTTGGAGGCTCAAATTCATGCGCTGGATGCCGAACGTACCCGATTGGAGGACGAGAAGGAAAACCGCCTCCACGAGTCTTCTCAACTTAGCGGTCTGTTGCAACAACTTTCGGACGAGAAAGAGAACCTACAAAGACGGGTTCAGGAACTGGAGGCTTACCAACAGGAGTATCATGCGCAACTGAGCCAATGCCGTCAAGATCTTCAGGCCCTAAGGCCTCAAGTCGCTGAAATTTCCCGCAAGCTGGATCGCAAAACCAACGAAGCACAACTGCTGGGGGACCTTATCCAAAACATGGAGGGTTATCCCGATTCCCTGAGGTACCTAAGGGATCATCAGGTCTGGGCCCAGACAGCTCCTTTGTTGGGGGATATTTTCAACGGAGCAGTGGAATACAAGCTCTTGATTGAGAGGGTTCTGGAATCCTACTTAAGTTACTACATTGTTAACACCTACCAACAAGCTCGTTCAGGTATTCAACTTTTGGCCGATGCCGGCAAAGGCAAGGCTTCTTTCTTTGTGTTGGAAGCTTACCAAGAAGCAGATGCATCCGGCATTAGCAAGGTCCGTACTCCAGAAGGAACCGTTGCCGCGGTGGATTTGGTGGATTGTGCTCCGGAGTACGAGGTACTCAAACATGCCTTGCTAGGGAATGTCTTTTTGTTCTTGAATCCCGAAAAGGAAGAGGAAATTTCCACTTGGCAATCGAAATACCCCGACGCTTTGTTTGTGACGTTGGGAGGTCATTGTTACGGAAATGGTCGTTGGTTGAGCGGTGGTTCTATCGGCTTGTTTGAAGGAAAGAAATTAGGACGTCAACGGAATTTGGAGTCCCTTCAGGCTCAGATTGAAGAAGAGCAAGCGGATTTTGGTCAATTGCAGGATCGTTTAAAAGAGCTTGAATCCCAAGAAGCAGACCTTCAAGGCCAAAACCGTGAAAGTGAATTGTCTGCTGCACGAAACTTGCTGTTGAACAAATCTTCTGAGTGGGCCCAGGTGTATGCTCGGCATGAGCAATTGATGGAAGCCACGACAAGATCGGGAAATCGCAACGAGGTTATTGCCTCGCAGAAAACGGGAATTCAAAATGAATTGTTGAAACTAAAGCCCAGGCTGGCTGACGCAATTGCCGAAATTGAACAAGGAAATGCCCTGCTTGTGGGCATGCAAGAGGAACTTGCGGCGCGTAAGGCCAAGTACCACAAAACCAGAGAAGAACACAGCGAATCTACGCGGCAGGAACTTCATTGGGCTAATTTGAAATCAGGAGCGGAAAGTCAATTGGAATTTCGAAGAAATCAAGTTGATTTATTGCAGCATCGTTTGACCCAAGCTGACAAGTCCATCGTGGATTTGCAAGGGGAGTTGACTCAATTGCAAAATATCCTGGGTGAAACCGGGCAGAACAGGCCAGCGCTCATGGAGGAAGAAGGAAAGGCAAAGTCTGAGATGGCCCAGTTTGAAGAGGCTTATTACGCGGTTCGTGGGGATCAAGATGCCTTGGATGAACAAATTCGCCAGCTCCACCGTCAACGGGAGATCAATGACCATTTGCTCAACCAAAGGCAGCAAAATGTCCTTATGCTTCAAATGGAAATCAAGGCATTGAGGGAACGATGGGCCATGGAATTTGGTAGTGACCCGAATCTGTTGGATCAGGCAGAGCCTCCGCATCGAGGCGAGCAAGAACTATTCGGCTTGGTTCAAGCCATGAAGAAAAAAATCGAAAATTTTGGACCGGTCAATCCTATGGCTTTGGAGGCCTACGAGGAAGTTGAACAAAGGCATGTTTTCATCTCCGGCCAAAAAGCAGATTTAGCGCAGGCTAGAGAAGATTTGTTGAGGACCATTGAAGAAATTGACTTGAAGGCTACGGAGCGCTTCATGGAAGGCTTTTCGATGATACGTCAACATTTTGTGGAGGTATTCCGCTCGTTGTTTACTGCAGAGGATGACTGTGATCTCCTTTTGAGTCATCCCGAAATGCCATTGGACTCGCCCATCCAAATTCTGGCCAAACCCAAGGGTAAGAAACCCCAGTCCGTTAATCAGTTATCCGGAGGAGAAAAAACCTTGACAGTAACGGCGTTGCTGTTTGCCATTTACCTGTACAAGCCGGCTCCATTCTGTATTTTTGACGAGGTGGATGCTCCTCTTGATGACGTAAACATTGATAAGTTCAACAAGATGATCCGTCAATTCTCCAAGGAATCGCAGTTTATTATTGTGACCCACAACAAAAGAACCATGGAGACCACCGATATCATGTACGGTGTGACCATGGTAGAGCAAGGGGTAAGTCGCGTGGTCCCGGTTGACTTCTCGAACTTGAACGAGTACATTCCTTACGAAGAGGAACAGGTACCCGCCTTGAACGGGTAGGTTCTTGACACAATAATTCTTAGGAGAACTTAAGGTTTTGATCAGCATACCTACGCAGGAGCAGAACTGCGGATAGGCACAAGATGATCAAAGCAATGAGAATAGCCCCAAGGTTGGTAATAAGGTAGGTCTGCCAATCCAACTTCAAGGGAACATAATCCAGATAATAGGATTCGGGATCCAGGCGTATAAATTTCCATTGGTTTTGCATAAAATACACCAGGGCCGTGATGAGGTTGCCTATAATTAAGCCTATGAATACCAGACGCATACCTATCCATACGGTGGTTTGGGCCAGGTGCATGGGACGCAACCCCATTATTTGTAAAATACCCAAACTCCGTTGCCTTTCCAGGATCATGATCAGGAGGGCAGAAATTAGATTCACTGCGCCAACGATGACAAGCAAAATCATAAGGACCACCCGATTGGTATCAAAAAAGCGCAACCATTCGAATAAGGCGGGCATTTGTTCTTCCAGGGTAATGCATTCCTCCTCTAAGGTCAAAAATCGATCAATTTGAAGACGAGTTTCGGTCATTTGACGATGATCCATCAATTCCATTTCCAGGTGTCCGCCTGCGTTTACAGGCCATCCTAACAATTTTCGTAGTATGGATTGATGAACTACGGCTACCGGTCGTCCTAATTCATTTTGCATGGGCATTTGAAAAATGCCTGAAACTCTAAATTTGCGCATCCTGACGGGTTGCTGCATGAAGTAGAAGGACAGGGCATCGCCACTTTGGACTCGCAAGGCAGTAGCAAGGGATTTGGGAATTAAGATTTCCTGGTTGCTGTGATTTTCGCTCCAAGAGGGAATTTTGCCTTCGACCAAATGGGAGCGAAAAAAATCCAGGGCCGAATCGTTTTGAACACCTTTAAGCAGGACCCCTTCCATGCCTTCTGAGGACCGGCATAATCCTGGTAATAGAATTACGGTACTCACTCTGTGAACCCCTGGGATTTGCTGAAGGGTATGAAGACGTTGCTGACTGATGGAAAGGTGTGGTCTCAGGGCGTTCTCTTCCGATCGTAGGCTGCGTACCTGCAAATGCCCCCAAAACTGTCCCATTCTCTGGGGAATTTCCCATTGAAAGCCGTCTACAATCGATGATCCCAACAAAATCAAGGCCAAACCAGCGGCAGTTCCCATGATCGCAAGGCCTTGGACCGTTCGAGTCAGCCTGGTGGCCGAGGACGCCTTGAAAGCCCTGTAGAGAAACTCTCTTAATTGCGTTGGTTGGGGCATAGATTTGTCACGTGATGCGTTCAATTTTCAAAATAAAGGTACTCATGCTTTGCATCGGCATGCTCTTCAAGGTTGATGTGTTGCATGGTAGGCCCTATCCCTCTGCTGCCAATGCTTGGCCTGCTTGGAAAGGAGTATTGCAGGGTAAGCGGGTTGGTTTGGTGATCCACCGAAGTTCGACCATTGGCGGGCGTCTCATGCCCGAAGTCTTGCTGGAAGAAGGGGTGGATGTTCGAATAATCTTTGTGCCTGAGCATGGATTAAGGGTAGATTACGAGGCTGGTGCAACGGTAGGGGATCATGTGGATGCCGTTACGGGTTTACCCGTGGTTTCCTTGTACGGGAAACGCAAAGGTCCTGAAACGGTGCATACCGACAGTTTGGATCTTATCCTCTTCGATTTGCAAGACGTTGGGGTCCGCTTCTATACCTATGTTTCAAGTTTGCATTATGTTATGGAATCCTGTTCTCAGGCGTCCATCCCTTTGCTTGTCCTGGATCGGCCCAATGTCAACGATTATACGGTGGACGGGCCTGTTTTGGATACGGCCTACAGATCATTCGTTGGGATGCATCCGATACCGGTCATGCATGGCATGACCATGGGTGAATTGGCCCTCATGATCAAGGGGGAAGGTTGGTCCAAAGGCTCATCCACGTTGAACTTGCAGGTTTGGAAAATGCAGGACTATCAACGCGGCCTGCGACTTCAACCTCCGTTACCACCTTCGCCCAATTTGAGGGATTCTCTGGCTTTGGAATGGTACCCTACTCTGTGTTTTTTTGAGGGTTGTCCTGTTTCCATAGGGCGTGGGACGGTGTCCCCGTTTACGGTCATAGGCAGTCCGTGGTTCAGCAGGACCGATACCTGCTTTGTGCCGGTATCCATACCGGGGCGTTCAGCCAAACCTTTGTATATGAATCAAATATGTTGTGGTATTTCCATGCACAAGTTGATGAATGATCAAAACAAGGCACCCATTAACTTGCAATCCGGTTTGCGAATCGAAGTCCTCCAATGGGCCTACAGAGATTATACTCGTAAGCGTCGTTCGAATTCTAAGTTTTTTGCGAGCGCCTTACGAAATTGGTTGAAGTTAATTCCACAGGAAGAAAAGTCATCAGCGGCCTTGCCCAAGGATTTTTTTGATCCCTTTTTTGATTTGTTAGCAGGTAGTCCTTCACTTCGTATGGCCATGACCAAAGGTCATAGCGCGGCAAAAATTCGTGGTTCCTGGCAACCGGAATTGAATAAATTTCGAAAGCTTCGTTCAACCTATTTGTTATACCCTGATTTGGATTGAAAAGCCCGCTTTAATTTTTGCATTGATCTCTATGGCAACATCCATACGATATATTTTCTGGGGGACTCCGGATTTTGCGGCCACAGCCTTGGCAGGCCTCATAGATGCAGGTTATGAGCCGCTTGCTGTGGTCACGGCTACAGACAAGATTGCAGGGAGGGGTCGTAAGCTCTCGGTTTCACCGGTCAAGGAACTTGCCTTGTCCCGAAAAATACCGGTTTGGCAACCCGTATCGCTCAAAGATCCTGAATTTGTCAAGCAAGTCATCGAGGCAAGTCCTGACTTTATGCTGGTGGTCGCGTTTCGCATGCTGCCACAATCCATAATCGAAATTCCCCACGGAGGAACCTGGAATTTACATGGATCTCTTCTGCCGGATCTAAGGGGGGCCGCCCCCATCCATTGGGCTATACGTCTTGGGTACCGCCGGACAGGCTTAACAGTCTTCAGAATTCAATACCAAATCGATACCGGTGATATTTTGGAATCGTTGTCTTTGGAAATCCCCAGTGATTGGAATGCAGGAATGCTTCATGACACCATGGCTAAGGAAGGTGCGAGCCTGTTGGTAAAGGTTTTACCTCAAATTGCCAAGGGTACTTATCAGCTCAAGGCACAGGACTTGTTTTCTAATTCTCCCAACCAAATTCGGAATTTGGCGCCCAAAATTCAGCGAACAGATGCTTGCATCGATTGGAACAGGGAAGCATCAACCCTGGTCGATTTTATTCGAGCTTTTGCGCCCACACCAGGTGCCTATACCTTTCTTGACCAAACGAGAATTGTAATATTGGAAGCCATCGCGGAGGAGTCTACGGGTATTACCCGCGACTTTGATCAAGATTTTCCCAAGGGCTATTGCTTGGTCCATGGAAATAATTGGTGGATACGTGCCAATCAATCATGGTTACGTATCCTTCAAATTAAACCTGAAAATTCAAAAGCAATGGAGGTGAAGGCTTATTTGCGTGGGCATGCCGACGTGAACCACAAAATTTGTTCAATGGAGCTCTGACCCTCCCAATATTCCGGCATTGGCAGCTTCCAATAAGGCTGCATGAGGATCAACCGGCATCTTATTTTGATCCCATTGATGGACCGGAATGACACCACGCAAGGAATTGGTAAGCCATATTCCCGACGCATTGCGAAGGATCTCATATGTTGCTGAGGCGAATTGCACGGTATGGCCCATTGAAGCAAGAAATTGTATCAAATATTGTGCTGCGATCCCCGGAAGGCAACCACTCATGACCGAAGGTGTGTAACAACAACCATTCACCCAATAGAACAGATTGGAGCGGCTGCTCTCGATGAATTTTCCATGGGAATCCATCAACAAGGCATCGTCCCATCCTCGGTCTTGTGCGTATTTGGCCGCCAAAATATAGGGCATTGCCGAGAGGCTTTTGAACCATGGGATCACCGCAGGGCATTGCACGATCGTCGAAGGGCCCAAGGAAAATTCCTTGTACGGATGGGGTTCGAAAAAATCTACGTGAACTTGTGACCCGAATTCAGAGGTCGTCGGAAAATAATCCCCATCCCCAGATCTCCAAACCACGGTTCGGACCTTGGCGGTTGTTGGTCGCCCTGCCTTGCCCCATTTTTCTTGGATCTCCTGCAGCCAGCTTGCGTAAGGATCGACTTCTGAGGATATGGAGCGGAGATAGGGCCAAGAGACATCGATTATTTTCGCCGCGCTCACCATTCGCTCCCAATGAGCGTGGGACCATATGGGTTTCCCATTCAGCATTAACATGGTATCAAAGAAACCATCTCCGTAACGCAGGCCTCGGTCTAGCATGTTCACCGCATAAAGGTATTATCTTGCCTTACACAATTAACATTAATTAAGCCTATGAATATCCAGCGAATAACTACCTTGGGGCAATTCATTATCGAGCGTCAATCGGAGTTTCCTTACTCCAAAGGGCAATTATCCCGTTTGCTACGCGACATTGGAATCGCCTCCAAAGTCGTCAACAGGGAGGTCAACAAGGCCGGCTTGGTGAATATCCTCGGAGATACAGGGGAAACCAATGTTCAAGGTGAAAAGGTCAAGAAACTGGACATCTTCGCCAACGATCAGTTCAAAGCAGCCTTGACCGCAGGTGGGGAATGTTGTGTATTCGCATCCGAGGAGGATGATGATATTTTGCCCATTGACGGGCTGGTTTCGGCAGATGCCAAATACGTCGTTTTGATCGATCCCCTGGATGGTTCCTCCAATATTGATGTCAACGTATCGGTGGGGACAATTTTTTCGATTTATCGGCGGGTTTCTCAAAGTGGTCCAGGCTTATTGATGGATTGTCTTCAGAAGGGTATGCACCAGGTTGCTGCCGGCTACGTCGTTTACGGGTCATCCACCATGATGGTATACACCACGGGTCATGGGGTGAACGGTTTCACGCTGGACCCGTCTATAGGGGAATTCTGCTTGTCCCATCCTAATATGCGGATTCCGGAAAACGGCAAAATTTATTCGGTGAATGAGGGAAATTACATTCATTTCCCTCAAGGAATTAAACAGTACATCAAATATTGCCAGGCTTACGATGAGCCCAGTTCTCGGCCTTACAATTCCAGGTATATTGGGTCCATGGTAGCTGATTTTCACCGAAATCTCCTTAAAGGAGGAGTTTTTATATACCCCGCCACGGGGAAAGCGCCCAAGGGCAAGTTACGTTTAGGCTATGAATGCAATCCTTTGGCTTTCGTGGTCGAACAGGCCGGTGGGAAAGCGAGTGATGGTAAAAACCGCATTTTGGAAATTGAACCATCGGATTTGCACCAACGAACCCCCATTGTGTTGGGATCCAAAAAAATGGTCGAAAAGGTGGAATGGTTCCTTAAGGAGTTTCCTGATCCAGGGTCTTTTTGAGTTCGAGTAAACCCTCCTTGATTTGCATTAATCGTTCTTTCAGGCTTATGGTGGTGGGGATTTGGGAACCGTTTGCGGTTAAATGGGCCAAAGCACCTTTGATGGTGAATTTGCGCTCCTTGAGAAGGTATTTAATTTGAGCCAACAGATCCATGTCTTTACGGGTGTACATGCGGTTCCCCTTGCGATTCTTTCGGGGTTGGAGCATGGGGAATTCTCCTTCCCAGTAACGCAACAGCGATGGACTAAGGTCAAGCCGGGAGGATACCTCTTGAATGGAGAAATATTGCTTTAAATTGATGAAATCAATATCCTCTTTATCATTTCTTTGCACGTTTTCTTTCATTTAGTCAAGGGATTGATTGGCCGAGGAGGCCTTGGCGATGAGTTCTTGATGTTGAGCAGGTGATAAGTCATTAAATATAAAGTAAACCGGATTCATTTTGCGACCGTTTTTGATGACTTCGTAATGCAGGTGAGGACCGGTGCTTTTGCCGGTATTGCCCAAACGACCAATGATCTGACCACGTTTAACTTTTTGGCCTTGTTTGACTTCGAATCGCGCCAAATGAGCGTATAAGGTTTGATACCCGTATCCATGTTCAATGAGGATGTAGTTGCCGTAGCCTCGGTCCATGCGCACCAATTCAGCAACTTTCCCGGTTCCTGTGGCGTATACGGGTGTTTGAATGGGGGCTGTAAAGTCCAAACCCTCGTGAAATTTAACGGTTTTATAGATGGGGTCCATTCGATAACCGAAACCTGAAACCAATTCACCTCGTCTTCGACCGCTTAAGGCCATGGGCTGAATGGCAGGCATTGCTTCGAGCAAGGCGTTTTTGTTCTTTATGTGACGACTTAATTCGTCATAGGATTTGGATAGTGCGACCATTTCGCGGCTAAGGCCGTCTATTTTGAGCGAGGTAGTTGCCATCAAGGGGCCGTATTCGTATTGGGCCAGGTACTTGTAGGCGCTGATTTGCTCTTTGGCCTTGATGGATTCGCTGGGAATGGGATCCGCTTCGAAAATCACTCGGTAAATGTTGAGGTCTCTATGTTCCAAGTCTTTCAAGGCCTCTCGCATGAGGCGCGTTCGCTCATCCAGTGCTTGATATCGCAGTTCCATTTCGGCCAATTCTTCTTTGAGTTTTTTTTCTTTGGGCGAATCCAAAAAGGTATAAGCCAAGGATATGACTATAACCGAGGAGACAACGGCCACTGAAAAAAAACCCAAAAGCGAGAGCAATTGGCGTTGCCAGGGCATTTTGACCTGCTCAAAGATCAATTTGACGGGATTGAATTCGTAACGCGGACGAGCCATTTGCTCAAAATTAAGTAATTTCGGCCTTTCATCTCCAAGATTGCACCATGATGACGTCAGCGTACATACGCCAAACCTTTTTGAACTTCTTTGCATCCAAAGGACACCATTTGGCATCGCCTGCTTCCTTGTTAATCCAAGGTGATCCAACCCTGCTATTCACCAATGCCGGGATGAATCAGTTCAAGGATCTCTTTTTGGGTAATAGTCCCGTTCAATATGCTCGTATAGCCGATAGCCAACCATGTTTGAGGGTTTCGGGTAAACACAACGACCTGGAAGACGTTGGTAAAGACACGTACCATCATACCCTTTTCGAAATGTTGGGGAATTGGTCCTTTGGAGATTATTTCAAAGAGGAAGCGATCGCCTGGGCTTGGGAGTTGATGACCGGTCCTTATGGCTTGGATCCGGAGCGATTGTATGTGACCTATTTTGGGGGGGACGAGGGAGATGGTTTGGATGCAGATGCCGAGGCTCGTCGATATTGGACCAAGTGGATCGATGAGAGGAGGATACTCCCCGGTTCCAAGAAGGATAATTTCTGGGAAATGGGTGAAACCGGACCCTGCGGGCCCTGTTCCGAGATGCATATCGATCTAAGAAGCGATGAAGAACGCCACAAGATTGATGGAGCCTCTCTGGTGAACCAAGACCATCCCCAGGTCATCGAGTTATGGAACTTGGTATTCATGGAGTTTCAGCGCATGGCTGACGGCAAACTGCAGGCTTTGCCGGCTAAACATGTCGATACCGGCATGGGCTTTGAAAGGATTTGCCGGGCTGTAGCCATGGCTTCCAGTAATTACGATACGGATGTCTTCCGCCCGCTAATAAAGGCCATTGAACAACGTTGTGGTAAGGCCTACAATGCCGGGGATGAACAAGTGGATGTAGCCATGAGGGTTATGGCGGATCATCTTCGGGCGGTGGCCTTGATCATTGCGGATGGTCAATTGCCCTCCAATGCCAAGGCCGGCTACGTATGCCGACGCATCTTGAGGAGAGCAATACGATACGGGTACACCTATTTGGGCTTGGGGGAACCAACCATGCACACCTTGATTCCGGTACTGGTGGATCAATTGGGGGAGGTATTGCCTCAGCTCAAAAGGGAGCAAACCCTCATTGAGCAGACCTTTTTGGCCGAAGAAAGCAATTTCTTGAGGACTTTGGCCAAAGGATTGCTGCGCATCGATTTATGGGTCACGGAAAGTGGTCCGGCCTCTGGAGGGGTCATGGACGGTGATACTGCCTTTGAATTGCTGGATACCTACGGTTTTCCTGCGGATTTGACCGCATTGGTTCTTTCTGAAAAAGGGTACCGCATGGACCAGCCTGGTTTCGAAAATGCAATGTCCGTGCAACGGGAACGTTCTCGTGTCGCCACCAAATCCAGTGCAGGGGATTGGGTATGGGCGGTTTGGGCTTCAGGGGATCTCACCTTGAACGGAAGGTTTGTGGGGTATGACCAAAGTAGTTGTTCGACCCGGATAGTCCGTTGGAGAACCGTGCTTGGTTCGGAAGGCGAACAAAGCCAACTTGTTTTGGAGACCACCCCTTTCTATGCGGAGTCCGGGGGTCAGGTGGGAGATAGGGGAGAGTTGGTAGGGGAGGACGGTGTTAGGGTACAAGTTTTGGACGTTGTTAAAGAAAACAACTTGTGGATTCACCGAGTGGAACAATTACCTCAAGACCCCGAGCAGAATTTTGTCGCAACGGTGCACCCTCAATGGCGTCATGGAGTCTCCTCGCATCACAGCGCCACGCATTTGCTGCATAGCGCCCTTCGGACGAGGTTGGGAGACCACGTGCAACAAAAGGGGAGTTTGGTCGCTAACGATCAGTTGCGTTTCGACTTTGCCCAACCATCCAAAATCAGCCAAGATGATTTAAAAGCCATCGAAAGGGAGGTGAACCGTACGGTGTCCATGGCTTGGCCCTTGGTCGAAGAAAGGGACCTTCCTATGACGGAAGCGGTGAACAAGGGAGCGACCGCCTTGTTCGGGGAGAAATACGGTGACAAGGTCAGGGTCATTTCTTTCGGGGGTAACTATTCCATGGAACTTTGTGGAGGGACTCATGTTCGAAATTCCGCAGAAATTGGTTGGTTCAAGATTATCACCGAAACAGCAGTGGCATCGGGCATACGACGAATCGAGGCGGTTTGCGGTACAGCGGCCATGCAGTGGGTGGATGCGCAATTGCATTCTTTGCATGAAGCGCATGAAATCCTCAAGCACCCGGCTGACCTTCCCGCTCAGTTGCGCAAAACAGTGCATGAGTTTTCCCAAATGCGCAAGAAATTGGAGCAATGGAACCAACAACAGATGGAACAATGGATCGAACAATGGGGCAGGGCTTGGGAGAAACCAAGCAATGGACTTCAATTGCTGGTCCAGACCTGTGAGCCAACGCAAGCGGAGGCCCTTAAGGTGATGGCTAATCGTCTAAGAACCGCATCGCCCAAGGCATGCGTAGTCTTGGGAGCGGTTGTTGATGACAAAACCTACATGGCCTGTGCCTTGGGCGATGAATTAGCCCAAAAATGGAATGCGGGCAAATTGGTGCGTGAACTCATTGAGCCGCTGGGAGGTCAAGGTGGGGGACAGGCCCATTTGGCCATGGCAGGTGCGCCGAATACGAACCTTCAACCTCAAGAAGCCACGCGGCGTCTTCAAGAGGCCATGCACCAAGCCCATCAACACTTAGCCCACGTAATTTAACCTCATGAGCAGCGATACTTTAGTCGATTATGAATTGGTCGTGGGTTTGGAGGTTCACGTGCAGTTGAATACTCAATCCAAGGCTTTCTGTTCGGATAGCACGGAATTTGGCGCTTTGCCCAATACCTTGCTGTCTCCTATTTCATTGGGCCATCCGGGAACTTTGCCACGTTTCAACCAGCAAGTCCTAGAGGATGGAATATTGTTGGGATTAGCGATGAATTGTCAAATCCGGGCGTACAACGAGTTTGCTCGCAAAAACTACTTTTACGCGGACCTTCCCAAGGGTTATCAAATCACACAACACCTTACCCCCTTGGCTTACGACGGGTTTATTCATCTCAATTTGGAGGACGGCACTCGAAGAAGGGTAGGAATTACGAGGATCCACATGGAAGAAGATGCCGGAAAGAGCATACACGATCAAGATCCTTACGATACTCTGATTGATTTGAATCGTTGCGGAGTACCTCTCTTGGAAGTTGTTACAGAGCCTGATCTTCGATCCGCAAGAGAGGCCTACCAGTACCTCTCGGAGGTTCGTCGTTTGGTGCGTTACCTGGAGATTTGTGACGGGAATATGGAGGAAGGATCCTTGCGCTGTGATGCTAATATTTCGGTAAGGCAACGTGGAACCGAGGCCTTTGGGCAGAAGGTCGAAGTCAAGAACATGAACTCCATGCGCCATGTGCAACGCGCGATTGAATACGAGTATCAACGACAAGTTGAACTACTCCAGAGGGGGGAAACCATCGTTTCCGAAACTCGCTCTTTTGATGCGCAGGCTAACAATACTTTTTCGCTTCGCTCCAAGGAAGCTGCCAACGATTATCGGTATTTTCCGGAACCGGATTTGCCGCCCATTTGGGTACTAGAGGAACAAATTGCTAAGGTCCAATCCAACATGCCCCCCTTGCCGGAGGTCCTGCTCGAGCGATTTACTTCCGTGTATGGGTTAAGTGCTTACGATGCCTCAGTGCTCTGTGACCAAAAACATCTGGCCTTGTGGTTTGAGCATTTGGTTACCTTGACCCCGCATTACAAACAAGCTGCCAATTGGACCATGGGTCCGGTCAAAACTTGGCTGAATACCCACGCCTTGGAAATTCAGCAATTCCCTTTGACAACCAAGGCCTTGGCCTCCTTAATCGATGCCGTGCAAGAGGGGGTCTTGACGCACCATCAGGCTGTTCAAAGTTTATGGCCAGCTTGGTTGGAAGCTCCTACGAAATCGCTTCACGACCTTATCACGGAATTGGATTTGGGGCAGAGTTCTGATGGACCGTCTTTGGAAATCATGGTTGAAGAGGTCTTGTTATCCATGCCCAGCAAGGTTGAGGAATACCGTTCCGGCAAAAAGGGCCTTCTTGGACTATTTATGGGTGAATTAATGAAAAAAACAGGGGGCAAGGTCCAACCGGCACAGGCCTCCGAAATGTTACGAGCCAAGTTGGAGGGTTAATCTTTTCTTAACAATCCTGCGATGCGAAACCGCTTTACTTCGTAGCATCTAATCCAAATCCTATGTCCGCCTATCAGGGAGCCCCTAAAGTCGCCAAAATCCTGGTTGTTGACGATGAACCGGATATTTTGGAAATAATTTCTTACAATCTGCGCAAAGAGGGCTACGAGGTCAAAACGGCCGAAAACGGTTTGGAAGCCGTTGCTTGTGCCAAGGAATTTCTACCGGATATGATTCTTTTGGATGTGATGATGCCCAAAATGGATGGAATGGAGGCCTGCAAACAAATTAGAGCTATTCCATCCCTAAAGCATTGTTTTATTCTGTTTCTGACAGCTCGTGAAGAAGAGTTTGTGGAAGTGCTCAGTTTTCAAGCGGGCGCCGACGATTTCCTAACCAAACCCATAAAGCCCCGTGCCCTAATTAGCCGTATCGAAGCGGTTTTCAGGAGGTCCAAAGAAGATGCCAAGATTGAACAAACCAAGCAAATCAAGTTGGGTAATTTGGTGATTGATCGTGAATCGTATCAGGTAACTCAGGATGGTACGGTGGTGGTCTTGGCTCGCAAAGAATTTGAATTGCTTTTTCTTTTGGCTTCAAGGCCTGGCAAGGTATTCACCCGTGATCAAATTTTGGAGACCATTTGGGGAACCGATGTAGTGGTGATCAACCGTACCATCGATGTCCACATTCGAAAACTGCGTGAGAAGCTCGGAGATGCCTACATTACCACTATCAAGGGGGTAGGCTATAAATTCGAGCTTAATTGAAAAACATCACTCCTATACAGGTGGCCATTATGGTGGCCTTCG
>VHBD01000013.1 GCA_016872125.1 Sphingomonadales bacterium | reverse complement strand
TGGCGGGTCACTGTAACCGTATCGAAGTAAGTATTCTGGAAGGGAACCGTATCCGAGTCAAGGACAACGGTCGTGGTATCCCCACCGACATTCACCCCAAAGAAAAACGCTCCGCCTTGGAGGTCGTAATGACCGTCCTGCATGCCGGCGGGAAATTCGACAAAGACAGCTACAAAGTATCTGGTGGTCTGCACGGTGTCGGCGTATCCTGCGTCAACGCCCTGAGCGCCCATTTGCATGCCATCGTGCACCGCAATGGAACCGTTTACGAGCAGGAATACAATTGCGGAAAACCCCTGTATGCCGTCCGTGAAGCGGGTATCACCGATTACAGAGGGACTATTGTGGAATTCAAACCCGATGCTGAGATTTTCCAACATACCGAATACCATTACAGCACGTTGGCTGCCCGTCTTCGCGAATTATCGTTCCTCAACAAGGGGATTCACCTCAGCCTCACCGATGAGCGTCAAACGCTAGAGGACGGCTCCTTCCGACAAGAAGATTTTTACTCCCAAGGGGGGCTGCAGGAATTTGTCGCCTACCTGGATCAAACTCGTGAATCTCTGCTGGCCCAACCCATATACATCGAAAACCCCAAAGGACCTGTGCCGGTGGAAGTGGCTTTGCAATACAACACATCCTTCACCGAGAACGTGCATTCCTACGTGAATAACATCAACACCCACGAAGGAGGAACCCATATTGCCGGTTTTCGACAAGCCCTAACCCGAACCCTGAAGAACTATGCCGACAAAGAAGGGATGACCAGCAAGCTTAAATTTGATATTGCAGGGGATGATTTCCGCGAAGGATTAACGGCCGTCATTTCCGTAAAGGTAGCCGAACCTCAATTCGAAGGGCAAACCAAAACCAAACTGGGGAACAACGAAGTTATGGGCGCTGTGAATTCCGCTGTTTCGGAAGCCCTATCCCATTATCTGGAGGAAAACCCCCGCGAAGCCAAGCAAATCATTGCCAAGGTCATCCTTGCTGCCACCGCAAGACATGCCGCGCGCAAGGCCAGAGAACTTGTTCAACGCAAAAATGTCCTGTCAGGCAATTCCATGCCCGGCAAGCTCGCAGACTGCTCCGAACGCGATGCCTCCCTTTGCGAGATTTTCCTGGTCGAAGGAGACTCGGCGGGTGGCACAGCAAAGCAAGGTCGTAACCGGGCCTTTCAGGCCATCCTACCCCTTCGAGGTAAGATCTTGAATGTGGAAAAAGCCATGGAACACAAGATTTACGAGAACGAAGAAATCCGTAACATCTTCACCGCATTGGGAGTTACCGTGGGAACCGAAGACGATCAAAAGGCTTTGAACATCTCCAAACTCCGTTACCACAAAATCATCATCATGACGGATGCCGATGTGGATGGGTCGCATATCACCACCCTAATTCTGACGTTCTTTTTCCGTTACATGAAGACTCTCATTGAGTCATCGCATATCTTTATTGCTACTCCTCCTTTGTATTTGGTCAAAAAGGGGAATCAACAGCGCTACGCTTGGAACGAAGAGGACCGCGTTCAAGCGGTTCAAGAAGTGGCCAAAGGTGGTTCCGAAAGCAGCGTGAACATTCAACGCTACAAGGGTTTGGGTGAAATGAACGCAGAACAGCTGTGGGATACCACCATGAACCCCGATACCCGAACCCTGCGCAAAGTCACCATCGAAAGTGCCGCCGAAGCTGACCGGGTATTCTCGATGCTTATGGGAGACGAAGTCCCACCACGCAGAGAATTCATTGAACAAAATGCTCGCTACGCCAAATTGGATATTTGATTGAACAGCCCATGCAAGCGAATGCCCCCTTGGCCGTTGAGGTTAAGCATGTCTCCAAAGCGTATGGAGAGCTTCATTTGCTTCACAATGTTTCTTTCGAAATCCGGATTGGGGAGCTTATCGCCGTTGTAGGGCCATCCGGTGCAGGCAAGAGCACCTTGTTGCATGTGTTAGGCGGTCTGCAACCGGCCAATTCCGGCGAAATTCGCTTGGGCGGTCACTTGCTTAGCGGCTTAAGCGGCAATGCACTGGCTGATTTCCGTAGTCGCAAATTGGGATTTGTTTTCCAACAAGCCCTGTTGCTGCCTGAATTTACTGCCGAAGAGAATTTATTAATTCCCGCCCTTATCGCAGGCAATGACCATGAAACTGCAGTCACCAGAGCCCACGAATTAGCTGAAATTCTGGGTGTTGCAGAGCGATTGAAGCACAAACCCTCCACCCTCTCTGGGGGAGAACAACAGCGATTTGCCGTGGCAAGGGCCTTGATGAACCGTCCTGATTTGATCCTAGCCGACGAGCCCTCGGGTAATTTGGACCAAAATCAGGCCCACGATTTGCATCAATTGTTCGGTGAGCTCAGCTCCAAATTTCAACAAACCTTGTTGGTGGTGACCCATAACCCTGGGCTGGCCGCCAAAGCCGATCGCGTGTTTCGCCTGCAGGGAGGTACCTTGGGTGAAATCTCTTTATCTGATTTGCAGCATGAACCGCCCAATCCCTGAACCCCGGAAAATTCTTCGCCACTATTGGGGATACGAAGCATTCAGGCCAGGGCAAGAAGAGATCATCAAATCGGTTCTTCAGGGAAGGGATACCCTGGCATTGCTTGCCACAGGCGGTGGTAAATCATTGTGTTACCAAATTCCAGCCCTGGCCCTGGGAGGACTGTGCATCGTGGTCACTCCCCTTGTTGCCTTGATGAAAGATCAAGTCCGTGCCCTACACCGCCTTGGCATCTCGGCAGAGGCCTTGATCTCCGGACTCACTCGAGAGGAATCCGAGGAGATCCTTGGCAAGGCCGATACGGGTCAATTGCAATTTCTGTACCTCTCTCCAGAACGCCTTGACAATCAAGATTTTCTCACCCGTTGCAGACCCTGGAACCTAACCTTGCTGGCGGTCGATGAGGCGCACTGCATTGCCCAGTGGGGGCATGATTTCCGTCCTGAATATCAGCGCATTGGTGAATTCAAAGCTAGCCTATCCGCTCCAAATCCTCCCAACAACAAAGGTCTTACCACCCTAGCCCTTACAGCCTCCGCAACCCCTGCAGTTTGCGACGAAATATGTGAGCGATTGGGGATGTACAGGCCTGTGGTTTTCAGGCAAACTTTTGCAAGGCCAAGGCTGCATTATTCTTGGCCACTAACCCATTCCAAACACAAACTTCTTCTGGACTTCTTGGGGACCTTGCAAGGAAAAGCCTTGGTCTATACCCGTTCCCGTTCTCAAAGCCAGGAAATTGCCCTTTGGTTGTCGAAACACGGGTATCCGGCCCAAGCCTACCATGCAGGTCTAACACCTGAATTGCGCGACTTACGTCAGAAATCATGGATGAGCCATGAATTTCCTATCATGGTATGCACCTCAGCCTTTGGCATGGGCATCGATCAACCCGATGTTCGCTTGGTTTTTCATTGGAACATCCCTGAATCCCCTGAAGCATATTACCAGGAGGCCGGAAGAGCCGGCAGGGACGGCGGCGACGGGATTTGCATCATGCCCTGGACCCTGGAGGATCTCAAGGAAGCCAAGGGTCGGATTGAAGAGGCCTTTCCTCCCATTGAACGCATCCACCGGGTTTACCAGGCCTTGGGGTTATGGTGCAATTTGGCAGTGGGGGCTGGCCTGGATCAACGCTTTGATTTTGATGCCTCTGCCTTCTGTCATCGCTTTGATATACCCGAGAAAGAAGTTTACCATGCCATGCAAATCTTGCATCGTGCAGAACTCATTCGAATTCAAGAAGAAATCATGTTACCTGCCCGGGTACGGTTTGTGGTTTCGGCGCGGAGGCTCTACGAACTGCGCGTCCAAGAGCCGGTCTTGGATCCCTATATCGATGTATTGTTACGGAATTATCCCGGCATACTCGACCGTGGTGTTCGCTTTGATGAACGAGCCCTTGCTCGTCAAAGTGGGATAACAGCCGTTTCAATCCTTCAAGCCATTCGACGATTGGAAGCCTTGCAGGTCCTGGACTTTGTCCCCCGTTCAGACAAGCAGGGCATTGTTTGGATTACCGAAAGGCTACCCTTGACGCATATCCATATCCCGGCTTCGGCCTATACGCTGCTCAAAGAAGCCCGGTTAAACCGACTTCAAGCCTTGGAGTCCATGATGACCTTGGAGAACCCGCCCGGTACGGTGGAGGACTTGCACAAGGATTGTCGAAGCCAAAGACTTTTGCATTACTTTGGTGAAACGCAATCCGCTCCTTGCGGAATTTGCGATCTTTGCCTTGAAAATCAGGCCCCCAAAGGCGAATTCAATGGCCAAGAGATGCAGGATTTCCAAAACAAAATACGGCCCATGTTACAGAAACCAACCCATGTTTTGGAATTAATGCGCCAATTGGACCCTGGCCCTCATCAAACCGCTCCAAGCGAAATTCAGCGAAGAACCTACGCCTTGCAATGGCTTGTTGACCAAGGAATCATCCAAAGGCAAATGAACGACACGTTGTTATGGATCAAGCCATGAACCCCATCATGGTGATCGCAACCACCAACGATCAGTGGCAGGACCAACGAATGCGACGCTGGTGCAGGACCTTGGTGGAATGCGGGTGGAACGTGCATTGGCTTGGCGTCAATCGTGGAAGGGATGTTCCGTTGGCAAACACCGATCGAGTGGTCTATGAGCGTTTGAAGATTATGCCGGGATCAGGGCCCTTGTTTTATACCATTTTCAATTGTCGTCTGTTGCTCAGGGCTTTGACCTTACAGCCTCATGCCTTTCTCTCGGTGGATGTGGATACCCTGCCGGCCTTTCGTCTGGCGTCCATCCTCTTAAGAAAATCCTTGTGGTTCGATGCCCATGAATGGTTCACCGAGGTGCCCGAATTATTGAACCGGCCCGTCACCCGAAAAATATGGAGGTTCATGATCCATCTGTTCTTACGAGGAAAAATTCAATGCTTTACCGTGGGGCCTGAACTTGCTTCTATCCTCACCAAGACTTGGAGGAAACCCTTCGAAGTACTTCGAAACATGCCAAACCTCCAAGTCAACAGCGCGGAACATACCCAGCCCGAAGCCTGTGACGCCAACAAAGCCCTGCAATTGATTATCCCCGGATTGCAAGGCCCGTACCTCCTCTACCAAGGGGCCGTGAATATGGGCAGAGGCCTTGAATCCTTGCTGGAAGCCGCTGCCCTTGGACTTCCACACCCCTTGGTAATTGCAGGCTCAGGTGACCTTGAAGAGCCCCTGCAAGTTTGGATTAAGGACCGAAAATTAGAAAAGAAAGTACGGCTCACGGGGCCCCTTGATTCGGCAAAACTCCTGCTTTTGACCAAGAATGCGTTCCTGGGTTTCAATTTGCTCGAAACACGATCGCAATCGTACTACTATTCCTTGGCAAATAAATTTTTTGATTATGTCCAAGCCGGCTTACCGCAGGTATGCATGGATTACCCGGAATACCGACACCACATGGCCTTGCACCGAGTAGGATGGCTTATCCAAAATACCGAACCCTCATCAATTGTCCAATGTTGCTGGCGTATCGCAGAGGATCCTGAAGGCTACCGGATCATGCGCGAAAATTGTCACCGTGCCGCTGTGGATTGGAATTGGGAGCATGAATCAGCTGTATTGAAATTCAAGCTAATGGAATGGCGCGATTTGCTCCAGCAGATCAAGATGGCGTAATACCAAGTAATTCAAGCATTTTAAGCGCATTCGCTCGCTGATCAAAATGCTGAAGAACCCAGGCATGACGGGCTGCAACTCCGTCTGCCCGCAGGGGTTTCTCCAAGGCCTTCTGCACCTGATCTCCCCAATCTTGCCTGGATTGGACCTCGGTAAGCCAAGCGGCCCATGGCATTCCTTTGACCCCCTCGCGGCTTACCAGTACATGTCCACCCCCCATCATGGCATGGATGATTTTCAATCGAAGTCCTGCCATTCCGTAACAAGGAATACAGTGAATCGCTGCATGCTGTATCCATCCCTGCATTTCACTTGGGGTAGGTGTATCCACCAAGTGACTACCCCTTTGGCACAAAATATCCTTGCGCAATGAATCGGGAATTCGCGATCCGGCAATCACCAATGGGACTTGGTTGGGGATAGCGGCTTTGTGCAACAAAAAACGAACTGCCCGAATGTTCTCGGCAATATCCAATCGGCCGTGGTACAAAGCAAAAGGGGCCTGCATCGGTAGTACTGAGTTTTCCTCGTTAGGTGGCTGAATGTTAGGGTTCAAATTCACAAAAGCAGGAACATAATGCGTAGGAAGTTTCATGCTTGACCACCTCGAAGTCTCTGAAGGGCAAATGCTTAGAATTCCCGTGTTATGCCGATGCCGCAATCGTTGAGGCAAGAACCCTTCGTACAAGATCCAACGCCAGGATTCCAGCCAGTAATGAGCCTTATAAACCCATCCTCTGGCCGATTCAGCCTGCATTCGGTAATAATTAGACTCAATGTTATGGGAACGAATCCGGATGACCCTGTTTTTCAGGGCAGGTGCACGCAGCAAATCCGCGCATTGCCAGCCTTCCACCAAAATAGGACCAGGCTCGGATGCAAGGTTATCTATGAGTTCCGAAGAGGTTCGGGAAACCAACGCCCATGGTCTGGTATCGTAGAGCCCCACGATCGATCTCCTTGGGTAAAGACGAAGGGAGACCACCCGCTGATGCCACTCCGGCAATTGACCGGTAGCCAAATCCTTGGGCCAAACGAAGGCATGAACATGCAAGGCCACTCCTAAATCTAAGAGAACTCGTATTTTGGTATCGAGTTCTTCGGTACCCCCGTACAAGGGCGGAAGAGGAAGGTCAAAACAAACCAGATGCAGGACTGGGGCAGGCTGCATTCAAATCTCAGGGATAGTGTCGGGTGAAAGGCCCGACGCATGCTCTGCCTCCGAGGCCTTTGAATTTTGGTTTTGCCCTTGACCCCCTGAATCAAACAAAATCCCCCCCAAATCCGTCAAAGATCCACCGGCACAGCGCACCACCCTTGCCGGAAAGCGGTCAATGGTGAGGTAATCATGAGTTGACATGATCAAGGCCGTACCCCTTAGATTGATTTCAACCAAGAGCCCCAAAATTTCTTCGGAACTATCGGGGTCCAACTGCCCGGTAGGTTCATCCGCAAGGAGCAAACCGGGTTTGTTCAAAAGGGCCCGCCCTACCGAGAGTCTTTGTTGTTCACCCCCCGAAAGCCGATGGGGCCAGTCTTTTTGTTTGCCCTCCAAACCAACCTGGGCCAGGACCTCCTCTATGCGCTGGGCTTTGGCCCCCCCTTCCTTCCACCCCGTGGCAGTCAGCACAAAATCCAAGTTTCCCTCCACCGTTCTATCGCTAAGCAACTGAAAATCTTGGAAGATGACCCCAAGGCGTCTTCGCAACCCTGCCCGTTGGCTTCGATCCAAAGTCAAAAGATCCACCCCTTGAACCTCGGCCTTGAGGCCTGAAAGCGGTATTTCCCCGATGAGAGCCTTGATGAGAGTGGATTTCCCTTCGCCGCTTTTGCCGACCAGGTACAGCATCTCGCCGCTCCTTAGGGTCAAATTAAGTTGATCCAGAATAGTGGTTGTACCGTATGCGATACATACGTTCTGGAGTTCCAAAGCATTCATGCCCTCAAATTTCTACCAAAAACCATCTGAAGAGTCAGAATCTAGTTTATTTTTGAACTTATTCGATAACTTTTTCAAACCTTCATCCAGGACCTTTTTGTCATGAAATTTACCCGTATTCTGTGTTTTTGGCTCTCTGTTGGCTTAGCCTACTTTCTTACGCCCAACTTTGGGATCACGCAGCCCAGCAAATCAGTTTCGAAGGCAGTTATTGCAACTTGCCAAAATTCCATTTTCAAAACCGTTCCTGAACGCCCATTTCGGATTGGAGACAGCATTCCGTTCAAAATTCAGATCCTATTCCGCAATTTCCCGTACCAAAAGAACACCCAACTCATTATCAGTCCCGAGGTGCATTTTGAGAAGCGGGTCGTACGGCTAGCCACCATGAGGTTTCTGGCTGTTACCGATGAATCTAGGATTTCGGAAGTTCCTGACCAAGAAAACATGGCTTTGCTAACCCGTCGAGGTGATTACAATTTCGAACATGAAGTTGTCTTTGCCTACGAGCCCGGTGTCGAAGCAGCCACCTTAGAAGCCAGAGTCACCATTATCGAAGGTTCGGTTAGCCAAGAATTGCCGCTGATTAGAATTAGCAACCGAGGCTTTTCCAGCTTTAGTCGATTGCTGGAGCCCACCCTTGAAATCATGGATCTGGATTACGAGAAAGAAAAGTTGTGCGTCAAAGAATCCTACCAAATTCTATACCCCGCCAACCAGTTTGATTTGAGTTACGGCTTGAATCAAGGCGCGATTTCTAATCTCATGGCTTCGCTGCGTAGTTCCAAAGAAATTTTGGAAATCCAAATCACCAGCAGCGCCTCGCCGGATGGTGAATCAAAGGATAACGAAAACTTAGCCTTCAAAAGGATGGAGTCTATTCACAAATTGGTAGTCAGGGAACTCATGACAAGAGCAGTTAATCCAATGACCTCCTCAGAGGTATTTGCGCAAGGATTCATCAGTTCGCAATGGAATGAACAGCCATGGGATTCTTTGCTCCATATCCTTTCCCCCAAACAATTCAAAGGGTATGCCAAGCTCAAAGAAATTCTAACAGAGAATGATAACATTGCATCTAAAAAGGAAAAGTTAGAAAAAATCCTGAGGGATTACCCGGTTCTGGGGGAGACCTATTTCCCTATGCTGAGAAATTGTACGGTTGAAATCCTCAGTACTCCATCCGACCAAAGTATTATTATTGATTTACAGCAGTTTAATAAAGAAAAGCTCCCCAAGAACACCTCTTGCATAAGGCTTATTCAGATGGCCCTCGCCGCGGAATCGACGGCTTTGAGCATTCGTATTTATCAAAAAGCCATTGCTTCCTATCCAGAAGATTACCGTGCCCATTTCAAATTGGGGATGATTCATTTTCAAGAAAACAATTATGCAGAGGCTGAAAAAGGATTTCAACAAGCAGCATTGCTTAATCCCAAATCGGCTGAATCATACAATAATCTTGGTGCCAGCCAAGCCATGTTGAGAAAGTATGCTGCTGCTCTCCAAAATTTTGAAAAGGCCGAAGTCCTTCAACGTCAGAGTTTGCCCAACAAGGCCTATGCTGCCTCTCAGATGGGTCGCTTTCAAGAGGCCTTGGCTTGGTACGCTAAGGATGCTTCGATGAACAGGGCAGTTTGCCATCTAGGTTTGGAACAAGGTCTGGAGGCTGTTCGTGTTCTCCAAGAACAAGAAGCCTCAACCGCTGCCTCTTTGTATTTGACGGCCATTGCCGGGGCCCATATAAACGATATCGCCTTGGTTTGCGAAAGCCTCAAATCCGCCATTTCCAAAGACCTACAGTTCAGGGAAGCGGCCAAAACAGAAGCTGAATTCAATGCCTATCGCACAAATCCTCAATTCAGGGAGGCCATGAAATTGCCATCGGGCTTACTCCGATCTAATCCATAATTACGCCTTTTTTGCTGCATTTTTGTTGCGTCGCCTCGGTTCCCATTCGCGCAGAACCCTGTCATCAATCCGAACAAATCAGTCAATCCTTATGGGGTGAAGCCTTGCACGTTTTGGAAGTTTCCAACGACTGGGCTCGAGTACAATGCACCTGGGATCATTACTTGGGCTGGGTGCCTCACAAGGCCCTGGTGACTTGTGAGGCCTTGGAAGAAAGTGCATTGATAATTTCTACCGACTTCGCCCTGGTACAGGACCTCCATGAGGGCTCCATACACCCCCTGAGTATGGGCAGTCGGCTTCGTTCGGCGTTAATGCCCCAAGGTTTTCGCCTTGTTTTGGGATCGGCCCTACCCCAGGATACCTATTCCCAAAATCAAGTCCTCGACTTGGAAAGTTTAATCAGGCCTTGGTTAGGCACACCGTACCTGTGGGGTGGGCGAAGCCGGTTTGGTATCGATTGCTCCGGCTTTACGCAAATCATCATGAGCCGTATGGGCCATGCCATACCCCGAGACGCCCAAGATCAATGGGCAAAGGCGCCACATCTCATCGACAAACCGACTATATCTTCCTTTGAGGCCGGCCAACTTGCCTTTTTTGGGCCGTCGTTGGACAGAATAAACCACGTTGGGCTTGTCTTAGGTCCGAATTCCATCATCCACTCCTCCGGGAAGGTTCGAATAGATCATCTGGATGAACAGGGTATTTTCATGGAAATTGAATCGAACAAAGTGCCTCAAAACGTTTTAACGCATACGATTCAAGGCCTAGCCACGTATTAGGGTTTAGGCGACTAGAAATTCCTTGTTGTCCTTAATTGACTTACTTTTGCAAAAAAATGAACTAATGCGTCTAAACATTTTGAATAAAGTGCATTTCCCCTTTTGGTTCTTAGCCCTGGTGATTTTGGCAAGTTGCGGTAAACCCTTTCATTTGGAACAAAGCGCCGTTACCATTCAGATGCCTACAGAGCCCGTGACTTTGCACGGCGACCATACCGAACTTCAAGTTGCCTACAAAGTCGCGCCAAAAGCCTTTGTTCCAAAAGGTGTTGCTGTAGCCAGGTTAATCAAAATCCAAAACAACGAGACCACAGAGGTTTGCAGGGATATCTGGGTTGGACCTAAGGTCAAAGGCTTGAAGGGTCGTTCCATTGAACCTGCTAAAGGCGGCGAGGGTGAACTTGGGTTTAAACTGCCCACCAAGGAGGTTCCTAATTCAAACGAATATTGGCTGGAAATGGTCTCCTTTTATGGGTCCTCCTCTCAAATTAAAAAGGCCAAAGATTTCTTGGAAGATAAGTCCTACCGCAAAGCTCCCGAAAAAGCGCAACAATTTCGTGTCAAAATCTCCGAAGGTGTTAGTTTGTTATCGAGAACTGGTCGAGTGATCAGCACACCGAAGACCCTTGCATCGGGCTTCATTGCCGATACCATTGAACCCTTTGAGGCAACGATCTATTTTGAACTTAACAAATCGGTCATTCGAGAAAGTGAGCGTAAAAAGAAAGAAATTCTTCAGCTTGTCGATTTTTTGAGCAAAACCAAAGAAATTCTTAAAATAGAAGTTAACGGTTATGCCTCGCCCGATGGTGAAATCCAATTCAATAACGAGTTGGCCGATGAAAGGGCCACCGAAGCAGGAAATTTTGTGATCAATGCCTTGCGTTCAAGCCAAGGTCTTAAGGACATTCAATACGATTTAGATAATTCCAAGCTTTACGTCCAAAACAAAGGCACAGAAGATTGGAAAGGTCTTTTGCGTGGAATTGAATTTGCCCGCATTTCGCAGAAGGATCAAGTGCGTAGCATCATTGAAAATCCCAATTTGAGCAGTGCCGAAAAACAAAGCCAGCTCAAAGGAATGCGAGAGTCGTGGGAGATTATCGCCGAAGATTACCTACCCCCCCTCCGCAGAGCCAATATGGTCATCAATACCAAAGTCCCCCCCAGGACCTTTGAGGAGAGAATGCAGCTCATCCGAATGAAATCCCCAGAATTGAGCGCATCCGAAATGCTCGCCACTGCCGAACAAGCCATGGACGCATCAGGCCGGGCTGAAATTTTGGAACTAACCAAAGCTCTTTACCCATCCGATCATCGTGCCTACAACAATTTGGCCGTATTGGATATTGAAGCTGGTCGGTTGGAAACAGCTGTACGAAATTTGGATGCTGCCGCGGAAGCAGCCCCAGGCTCACCGGAAGTCCTTCATAACCAAGCATGGGTGGCCTACCTCCAGAAAGACTGGTCCAAATTAAATTTGGTAGTTAAGCGTGCCCAAAACAATGCCCAAAAGTTGCCCGAATTCGAAGCGCTGATGAGCATTCGATCCGGTAAGTACGCCGAAGCGGTCATGGCCCTCAACGGCAAAAGCCAAGATCCCCTTGTGGCCCTGGCACTTTGCCTTAATCGCGATTATGATGCAGCCGCCAAAGCTTTAAAAGGACTTGATCGTCAAAACCCTGATGTGTTATATTTAAGCGCAGTTATCGCAGCCCGAAGCAAGAATTCATCGGGGGTGCAACGTGATCTCGAAGCCTTGGTAACAAGCGATCCCAAAGTCAAAAATTCCCTTCGGACTGATCCTGAATTTGCTTCATTCCGTCAAGAAACCTTCTTCAAGAATTTGACCCTTTAGGTCGTTTTCTTAGAAATGTAGTTGGCAATAAGTTCTGCTTTGGCACCGCCAACTACGGCACTTAGCTGATCAATATCTGCAGCAAAGACTCTTTCTGCTGAACCAAAGGCAGATAACAACTTTCTAATGGTTTCAGGACCTATTCCTTTGATGTTATCAAGGGCAGATTGCATGCCCGCTTTGTGACGGCGCTTACGGTGATGCTGCAAACCAAAGCGATGTGCCTCGTCACGCATTTGTTGAATGAGCCTCAAGGTAGGGCTCTTCTTGTCCAGCATCAATGGATGCGGATCCCCAACCTTGAACAAGGCCTCCAAACGTTTGGCGATCCCCATCAAGGGCAAATGACCCAAACCCAAGGCGACCAAGGCGGAATGGGCCGAACTCAACTGACCCCTACCGCCATCCACAATCACGAGATCCGGTAAGGCCTGTCCTTCGGTAAGCATCCTTTGGTAGCGCCTGGTGATGACCTCCTGCATCCCCGCGAAATCATCAATGCCTTCCACATCCCGTAAATTGAACAGACGATAATCGCGTTTAGCGGGCCTACCGTTCCGAAAAACAACACAGGCCGATACGGTCTGGCTACCTTGGGTGTGGGAATTATCAAAACACTCGATATGCTGCGGCAATTGAGGGATTTGCAAATCCTTCTGAACCTGCTGCAAAAGACGATCCGATCGGGAAGCGAATTGCCTTTCTTCCGGTTTTCGTAACAACTCCTGCAAACAAAAGAAAGCGTTTTTGAGACTTAAATCCACCAATTTGCGTTTATCACCATCGGATGGAACCCGGCAAGGGATGCGCACAAAAGGCAGGCTTTCCGGCATGATGTTACAGACAATTTCCACCGGCTGGTGCTCGTAACGGTGGCAAATCTCCAACATCGCCTGGGCCATAACGGCAGATGGATCCTCCTCTACTCCCAATTGTATTTCCAAATTAAAGGAACGTATGACCGCACCGTTGCGCACATGCAGGTGATTGACCACCGCCCTGTCTTGGTGTTGGGCCAAGGCAAAGGAATCCAATTCCTTCACGGTGGTACTCACCACGGTCGATCGGGCTTCGTACCGCTCCAACAATTCCACCTGGCCTTTGAGGGTATGGGCTTGCTCAAAATCCAATTGTGCAACACATTCCTTGATCTGTTTACGAAGGTTGATCAATAATCCCCCAAGATTCCCTTTGAGCAAGAGATGCACCGCATCTGTGTATTTTGCGTACTCCTCGGCGCTTTGAAGCCCTGCACAGGGCGCCATGCAATTCCCGAGTTGATGTTCTAAACAAGGACGATACCCGGCTTTGGAGATGCGCTCATCGCTGAGGTTGAGAGCACAGGTGCGCAATGGATAGATTTTCCGAATTAAATCCAACAACGTATACATGGTGGTCGGCGAAGAATAGGGGCCGTAGTACCGCGAGCCATCGCGTCGAATTTGCCTTGTGACCTCAAGCCTTGGAAAGGGTTCATGGCGCAAGACCAAAAAAGGATAGGTCTTGTCGTCCTTGAGCCGAATATTGTAGCGGGGTTGGTGTTTCTTGATCAGTACATTTTCGAGAAGCAGGGCATCATGCTCCGTGTCAACGACCGTAAATTCAATGCGCTCTATCAAGCGAACCATGAGCCGTATGCGATGGGTATCCACCCGATTCGCAAAGTATTGTGCGACTCGTTTACGGAGGTTTTTGGCTTTGCCGACATATAGTAAATGTTCGCGCCTATCGTAATAGCGATATACCCCGGGTGTTTCGGGAATGGAATATTCCAAGGCTTTGAATCCATTCAAATCCATAGCGAATCTCTATTCTTGTTGAGCACTCGAAATCTTTTGGCGTATAGCAATCGAGATCTTTTCACGTTTGGAAGTCAAAATCTGTTCACCTGTAGTATATCCGGTCTAGAGCTGCCGATAGTTCTCGCTGTCCTCAATTTTGGAAAGGACCTTGCCGTCCACGAATCGGGTTTCTAACCTGGCCCCGGGCTTGGCGTCTTGAATGCTTCGTAATACCTTACCGTCCATCATGGCCACCGAAAAACCGCGCTGAAGGACCGATTGAATATCCAGGGCGGAGGCCTGGCGCATGAAGGCGAAGCAGGTTTGTTCCATCGAATCCAATTGCTGTTCAATTCCCCTACCGAGCCGGTGGGTCAAATCATGCACCGCCTGTTCCTGGTTGAATAATTTCTGCAACAATCCCCTACGGATGCGTTGTTCCAAATCCATCATGGTCGCATCGCAATGATCGATAAGGTAGCCGTAGTCCCGCTCCAGGCTTTCTTCCAAACCGTCAAGACCTTGCTCCAAAAGCAAGCACTGACGTTGCAAACTATTTCCTGCCGACTGTTGAGCAACATGAATCTGCCTCATCAAATCCTGCTGATCAGGGGTCACCAATTCAGCGGCCGCCGTAGGGGTTGGCGCCCTAAGGTCAGCTACAAAATCAACCAAAGTCAAATCCGTTTCGTGGCCAATAGCCGTGATCACTGGGGTTTCCAAGGCAAAAACAGCACGAACCAAGGCCTCGTTGTTGAAACACCACAAATCTTCCATAGAACCACCACCGCGGGCAAGGATAATGACTTCCACTTCAAGCCGTTGATCCAAAGCCCTCAAGGCCTTGATGAGTGAGCTGACTGCGGCTTCCCCTTGGACCAAACTGGGTGCGAGTAGAATAGGAAGCCCTGGAAAGCGCCGCTCCACCGTACGCTGTATATCATGAATCACCGCGCCATCCGGGGAAGTCACCACGCCCACCGTTGCAGGATAGGCGGGGATTGCTTTCTTGTGAACGGCCTCCAACAGACCCTCAGCTTGTAAGCGGACTTTGAGTTCCAGGTAAAGCCGGTACAAATCCCCTTGCCCTGAAGCCGATAGGCTCATGACCTGCAATTGCAACGATCCCCTGGGCGCATAATGCCTCAATTCTCCGGTAACCTGCACACGATCACCGTCCACCGGATCCATGTCCAAGATCCGTCGCTGGCTTTGAAACATAACACAAGAAATTTGGCTGTAGGCATCCTTGAGGGTGAAGTACCAATGCCCGCTTCGGGCTTTGGTCATGCCCGATATTTCTCCCTCCACCACCAAATGTTTGAAATCCGGGTGTCCTTCCACATAATCCCGTATCCATTCGTTCAGGCCGGATACGGTCAAGGGCCGTCCCGAACTCGATAGATTCACAGAGGAAGAGGAAAGCATGGATCGCTGTCAAGAATTCAACCTCCAAATTAGGGGCGCTGATTGTAATTTTAACCAATAAATTCAAAACCTTCTCGTATGGAAACCGCTCCTTCGACCCCAAGATCCCCCATCCATATCCAACACGTGACTGTGGTGGGCTGCGGCACCATGGGCAACGGGATTGCCCAAGTTTTTGCCACCTGCGGTTTTGCGGTCGAATTGGTGGACCTCTCTGCCCCGGCTTTGGAAAAAGCCATGAACACCATCACCCGCAATTTGGATCGGGTGGTCGCCAAAGGAGCCTTGGACCAAGAGTCCAGGGATGCCGCCTTGGCCCGTATTCACTGCGGAACCTCCCTGGCCGAAGCCACCCACCAAGCGGATCTGGTAGTGGAAGCCGCCACCGAAAACCGACAAATTAAGCTGGAACTCTTCCGGCAATTGGACAAGTTAAGCCCCGCCTCCTGCATCCTGACTACCAACACCTCTTCCATCTCGATTACCGATATTGCCAGCGCAACCCAGCGCCCTGCCCAGGTCATCGGCATGCACTTCATGAACCCGGTACCGGTCATGAAATTGGTCGAAATCATCAAGGGTTATAACACCGATCCTATGGTGACGGCCACCATCGTGGAATTAAGTCATCGCCTGGGCAAAATCCCGGTGGAGGCCAACGATTACCCCGGATTTGTGGCTAACCGCATCCTGATGCCCATGATTAACGAGGCTGTCCATACCCTCTATGAGGGCGTTGCCGGTGTGGCCGAGATTGACACTGTCATGAAATTGGGCATGGCCCATCCGATGGGCCCCCTGCAGTTGGCAGATTTTATTGGCTTGGATGTTTGCTTGGCCATCCTTCGGGTTTTGCATGACGGCTTTGGCCATGCTAAATACGCCCCCTGCCCCCTTTTGGTCAAAATGGTTTCCTCAGGAAACCTGGGCATCAAAACCGGCAAAGGATTTTATGCCTACCAAGCGGGTTCCAAGGACCTTGTGGTCGCCCCGGAATTCCTCTAAATCCGCCGTCAACCTCGGTCCGCAATTTCGATGAATCCGCAATGACCCTCGATCTGCGATTTCGCTAGATCGAAGATTTCACGCCAAGATCCACCGCCCTTTAGCCCTGAAAGGGGTAAGTATAGGTCGTTGGTGGCAAGAGATTTTCTTTGATGGTACGGGCCGAAACCCAACGCAATAAGTTGAGGGATGAACCGGCTTTGTCGTTGGTTCCACTGGCCCTGGCTCCGCCAAAAGGCTGCTGCCCAACCACCGCCCCGGTCGGTTTATCGTTCAAGTAAAAATTTCCCGCGGCATGCCGTAGTCGCGTTGTCGCCAAATCCAAGGCGTAGCGATCGGTGGCCAATACCGCTCCGGTCAAGGCATAGGGTGAGGTGGTATTGCATAAGTCCAATACCTCTTCGAACCGATCCTCTGGATAAACATAGACCGTCAATACCGGGCCAAACAACTCTTCGCACATGGTCCTGTATTTGGGATTGGTGGTTTGAATGAGCGTAGGCTCTACAAAATAACCTAGGGACTTGTCACAGTTTCCACCCCATACGATTTCGCAATCGGGATGCTGGCGGGCTTCCTCGATGGCAGCCTGGAGCTTGTCAAAGGACTTTTCGTCGATAACCGCGTTGATAAAATTTCCAAAATCTTCGACCCCGCCCATTTTCATATCCGAAAGGTCGGCCCGCATACGTTGCAATACCTCGGGCCATAACACATCCGGAATATAAGCCCGCGATGCTGCAGAGCATTTTTGGCCTTGGTACTCAAAAGCACCCCGCGACAAGGCGGTGGCCACCACGTCGACAGGGGCCGAGGCATGAGCCACCACAAAATCTTTACCTCCTGTTTCCCCCACAATGCGAGGGTAGGATTTGTACAAGCCAATGTTACGGCCAATTTGTTCCCAAATCTGATTAAAGACCCCGGAGGACCCGGTGAAGTGTATCCCTGCAAAATCCGGGTGGCGGAAAATGACCTCACCGGCCACCGGACCGGGCACAGGCACCATGTTAATGACGCCATCGGGCAAGCCGGCCTCCTTGAACAAGCGCATCAGCCAATACGCCGAATAAACCTGGGTATTGGCCGGTTTCCAAACCACGGTATTGCCCATCAAAGCCGCAGAACAAGGGAGATTGGCCGCGATGGACGTGAAATTGAAGGGGGTCAATGCAAAAACAAAGCCCTCCAAGGGACGGTACTCCACTCGGTTCCACGATCCCGGTAAACTTTCGGGTTGTTGACGATAAATCTCGGTCATGTACCGGACATTGAACCGAAAAAAATCAATCAACTCGCAAGCAGCATCAATTTCGGCTTGGTACGGGTTTTTGCTTTGGCTCAGCATGGTCGCCGCGTTGATAAGGTCACGATATGGACCGGCCAATAAATCCGCCATGCGTAGAAAGATGGCCGCTCTTTGTTCCCAGGGCAAGGCCTCCCAGGCCGGCTTGGCGGCCAAGGCGGCTTCGATAGCCTTCTCCACATGCGATGCGCTCCCTTCATGAAAATGCCCGAGGGTATGGGCATGATCGTGGGGTGGGGCCATGCGTCGGGTTTGCTTGCTATGCACCTCTTGACCACCGATCATCATGGGGACCTCCACCTCGCGTTGACGCATGTGATGGATGGTTTGTTTCAAGGACAAGGCCTCCGGGGAACCGGGAGCGTAGGATCGAACTTTTTCGTTAACTGCGGGGGGTACCGAGAAGATTCCAAACGACATACACGATATTTAGACCACAAAGGTACAAGCCCTCAGCCCTCAGCCCGTCGCCACCATGAACCTCGAAAGCCTCCGCGATCTCTG